>CP048470.1:2125000-2391679 GCA_025559845.1 Agrobacterium tumefaciens | reverse complement strand
CGAACATCAGTCCATAAAAACTAAAATGGACAACAGCTGCAGCAAGTCCCGACCAGCCTGAAGCACGCGCCGGCCGCCGGCCGCGATTGATCAGCGCCCAGATGACACGAATGACGACAAGCAGGATCGTCAGCAGGCCCACTGTTCCATGGCCCGGTCCGATCGATTTCACGCTCTTCACCCAGTCAGCCGGACCAAAAATACGCCACGTGAGGATAACGGCAAACTGCCAGATGAGCAGATAGGCCATCACCCAATGTAACAGACGGCTGATCATCCCATACCGATCCGGCGAATCCAACCACATGTTCTTTTCGTTTCTGTTCATGCGCTGCATGTAGCAATGAACTAAAACGCGGGCAAATCACGCAGCGCGCGCCTTTCCTGCTCTATGCCGTCCGACGGATCTCGAAGCGCTTGCGACATCCCCAATCTCCGCATCTGCCGGATGCTCCTCGTCGCGTATGATGGGTCGCAACCAACGGATACGGGACTGCGGCTCTATGACTGACCATTGCGGCTGGATCAGCTCCTTCAACATATTGCGGAGATAAGGCCAGGGATTTTCCTCTCGCTGTAGCGCCGGATCGTGCATCACCAGCATGCAGTGCAGTTTGGCTGCGACATCGTGAATGTAATAGGGCTGCAGTGTGATCAACACACGCCCTGCTATTCCCTCATAAAGCGCAATATCCTGTGCCTCTGCTACGGCTGCACTGAACCCGACATGTCCATCTGCCGCTTTCCATTCGCGTCTGCGTTTGCGTAACTCCGCTCTCGCCTCCGCGGCAGCCTCAGCCCCAATCCGCGGTGCAATCTCGCGGATTTCGTCAAAGGAATGGATGACAAAAAACAGCGAAGGGTCACCGTCTATGTCGATTGTCACAGAGGGACGGCCATCAGTTTCCTCCAGCAGTTTCGCCTCAAGGTCCCGGCACCTGCGCTCAGCAGCAAGCCGTTGCTGATGAAGGTCCCACCAACGCGGCCACAACTCCTTCGCATGCTTTGGACCGGCAATTGTTCGCGACGGAAGCTCATCCAGCAAAACCGGCAAAATGCGCGATACCAGTGGAAGCAGATTCCGACGGTTGATCACGCTCGGAAGGTTTTCGACAAAGCGGTCATTCGGAAATTCATTTGCGCACGAAAATTTAGGTAAAGTTCTGCTATTCTCAGAATCAGCCATGATCCAAGCTCCAGCTAGCTAGATTGTGGTCAGGCTGCCAAGGATGGTCGAAACATTCTTGGCAGTCGTTATCGATGAATTTCGTAACATTGATACGATAATGTAAGGCAAATTATGGGGCAAGAAGAATCGTCTCGGCGTAACGAATTGACCGTAATTCAATGCAGAATGGCGCGCGCCGCGCTTCGCTGGGGCACGAGAGATTTAGCACGCATTGCCAACGTTTCGCCCGATACAGTTGCGCGCTTTGAACGCGGCGAAACCCTTAAAGACGCAACTATTGTCGCGCTACAAAGAGCATTCGAAGCGGCAGGTGTAGAATTTATTCCGGAAAACGGGAGCGGACCCGGCGTGAGAATGGCAATGAAAACCTCTCCCTGAGCGCTATCGGCGCTGCGATGCTTGCACGCTAGAACCACTAACCACGAGGGCCTTGCCACCGGCCTTTAGGACGGAATCCAGCTCTCGGCTGCGAAGGCTATCATGATCGGTGGCTATCCGCTTATCGTCCAGTACAAGCTCCACCATGGCGAGCCGTAGTCGGACGACGACCTCGAAACCCTACTGACTAAGGGTAGCGGGATACTTTCGGTCGGCGGACCATTGCCTGAGATGATACCAGCTGACATAGATCGCGGCTTCCTGAAGTGGGCGGCCGCGTTGCCGTTCACGACGGTCTTGATTAAGCATAGCTTGATGGTCTATCCGCGGAATTCGCCAAACCAGCAATATCCATTTCCCCACATCCCTAGCCTGCCACTCCAATGCGGGCTCGCTTCTTACGATGATTTTGCAACTCCCCGATTCCAGCTGGTGGAAAATCACCGCAACAAGCGAGGTGAAAATGGCAGGAAATGAAGAATGTATACTTCGCCACCACGACCCTTCAAAATTAGGGCTGCGCAGAGCGAAAAAGAGGTAGAACCCACCGTTGGATGGTAACCCTACGGTGCATGTCTTCTTGACGCGATAGGGGGTCACTATCAGTCCTAGTGCAAACACTAGGGGTAGTCCTTTGACTAAGCAGATTGAAGTCATCACTTCGGTACAACGCCGTCGGCGTTGGTCGCGTGAGGAGAAGGAGCACCCCGTTGCTGCTTGCCTTGAACCGAGGGCGATTATCTCTGAGATTGCGCGTGATGCAGGGGGGGCATGGGAGGCAGCTCTTCCGTTGGCGTAAGGAACTGTGCCGGATCGAGGCGCCCTCAATGCAGATATCGAACACATTGGTGTCGGTAGTCGTGTCGGAGGCCGCGGCGGCATTGCCCTGGCCTTCAATCGGCATCACCGGTAACATCCCATCCTCATCAGAAGCGCAGTTATGTAACGCTCGAACTTCGACGGAGCCGTTGCGTCCACGTAGATAGCGACATCGGTAGCGAAGCGCTCCGCCATATTCTCAACTGCGCAATCGGGCTCAGATGAAACTGCTCCCTCTTGGCGTAAAGGTCTGGCTGGCCGCTGGCTATAAGGATACCCGATCCCAGCAGGGGTTAATTTCAGCCAAGTCACCTGTCTTAACGACGACGAGCAGGTCGAATTGCTGCCACCCTACAGATCCTCCTTAGATTGCAGTGGGAATGACCACCGAATAGGACGACCTTGAGTTTGCCGCCCTTCGTTTATCCGGCAGTTTTCCCTTCTGCGCGTCGCCGAATTCTTGGAAAATGAGCTGCATGTCCGGCTCAAACTCCACTCGCTCTCTCCAAGGAAAACCTGAGAGGCGTACGTTTAAAGTCGACGAAGACGCGAACGTTAATCACACGTATCGCTCCCCTCCTGAAACATCCATCCGAAACCCGGAGCAAGAGCATTGCGCCGAGACGGCTCAACAAAAAAACCTAAGGCCTCACCCAAGCGGGTGACGACCTCAGCCAAGTGTTCACCTACGGTTGGTCGGAATCGGCGCCGAGAGGGAGTGCGCAGGACTGGTGCAGTTCCCTGAAGATCTGTACGGACAAGGTAGAGACGAAAATATGATTGCCATTAGATGTTTTGCACGCGTTTGCCTTGTGCCGCCATCCTGCACGGTGTTTTACAGCCAAACGAAAACCTCTACACTGGAACCAGACTTGTTTGATCGTCCGGAAACCTCACAATCGGCACGTCTCCATGCCATAGCAAAAAAATTGGCAACTGGTGGCAGTCGTCAGCAACAACATCACGAAGACTGAGTCTTGGAACGCCGAATATAGTATGTAACGGCGAAATAGGATTGGAGAGCACAGCCGATCGGCAGTTGTCTTTCATAAGATTTGCTGACAATGAGGTCATGGGGATCGTACGATGACAACAAATAGAAAAACTGCCTGGTTGGGGTATCCACTGTACCCTCCAAGAAAATCGTCTCACTAATTTTCGATCCAGTCAAAATATTATTTGTAAAAATAGAAAAATACGCCCGAACACCCAAAATATTTTATTTGTGAATTACTTGTGAATAAGATTTTACCAATCGACACGACAGTTACCTGCCAGTTACAAAACTCCGACATGTCAGTCGCACTATCCCCCGCCACCGGACTGATACTGCGATAATCGGCGCGGTTCAGGCTCAACACGTTACTGCTTCAGTTGGCCCCGCGTGCGGTGGAAAATTGAAGAAGAGAAGTTATCCCGAACGAGATTTCGCTTTCCAACTCTCATAATGTGACATGGGTACCAACTTCGGGATTGATTGCGGCTTGAGAGAATACCGCTAGCCCGAAAACGCTCACATCAATACGGTTTGGAAGGGGCGTGAAAACACGCGTCTCATCAATTCTCTCGGCGACACGAGCTCTCTGAACGTTCCTACGATCAATTTGCATTTATGTACTTGACGGAGAGACAGCACAATTGGCTAAAGAGAAGGCTCCGGTTGCACACAGGGACCGTTGTAACGCGCTTGGTCACCAACATGGCAGAGATCTCCGTGTGTTGGACTTTTAGCCGACGCAACCAAAAGGCATGATCATGACGAGAAAGGCGCGAGCTCCAGATGCCGTTGACGCGGCCGTTGGCAAGAAGATTAGAGCCCGCCGCAAGTCGCTCGGCATGACGCTATCGGAACTAGCGGAGCAGGTCGGGATAACGTTTCAACAATTCCAGAAATACGAGACGGGTAAAAACCGCATCGGAGCGAGCAACCTTAGCAAGGTCGCTGACATTCTGAGATTGCCAATAAGCTATTTCTTCAGTGAACCCACCGTGGAAAATCCACCATTTGGTCAAACACGGTTTGAAACGTCTGAACTCCAGGCATTCCTGTCGACAAACGAAGGTTTGGAGCTCAACACCGCGATCGCCGGAATTCGGAACCCTAAATTGCGAAAACAAATCGTACGCATGGTGATTGAGATCGCCGAGAACTCGCCTTCGGCCCGCAGGAGGTCCCATTAGCACAGAGTTTGAATTGCTTTAGGCGAGCCGCTCGTTCTGACGTATAAAACTTGTCGCGAATTGCCCCCCAGCACAGCCTACGTGTTCCGATCTTCACCAATCCTTATGCCCATTTTCTGCAACCCTTTCGCTTGTCGGATTTGATCGACTGAAACGAGTTGTCAAAAAAGCACACCCCAAAACTTGATCGCAGGATGCAATTTTTAATCATTGACAAACTGTAGTACTAATTAGAGTAATGACAGCGTTTCAGGGGACGAGCACTGCCATTTTCAAGCTCAATTCACCTACTTTTGAAATCATAACTTTTCATCAAGATCGCCGCTTCAGTTTACTGGAGCGGTTTTTGATTCTGAAATATGCAACCACATTCTATGCCGAGTAACACCCGTCTAACGCCGGCCCAGGCTATATCTTCGCACCCCTTTTTCATTGTGTCTTCATCAATCAAGGAGCCACTCCCGGCTTTCCATGTTTGAAATGGAGAGGCAACGCGGAGCGTTCATATGGGGGTTGAGCTTTTCAAACTCTCGTGTCGTGATTGGGTCCCAAACAACCAGTCGTTCCCAGTCATGGCCTATCGGGTTGTCGGTCCCAGCATGGATTCTGACAGTTTCGGGGAATTGTTTGCCGCTAATGGCTGGGGTGGGACCTGGCGAAACGGGGTTTTCGGCTATCACCACTACAATGACGGCTAGTGGTATCCGCTCGTCGCGTTCGGCGCGGGTGCGATCTTCGGCGGAGAAATCGCAAGCCCACCACCGGCACCTTACAGAAGAGTGAGACAGGCGCACGTGAACTGGCGCTCTTCGCGCTACCGCAACTACCGTGCTTACGACAACACATATGCACCACAGGTTGGCGTCAGGCCATAATGCGTATCGCCGTATTGATATAGCCGACGCACAGGCTCCGCCTCAAATCTGTGTTGACCCCGCCTTAATGGCGGCGTCCGTATTGGCAGGTACCGCATCAGCCGGTCTGTAGAATTGCCTTCCCTTCTCAACCGCCTGTCTTAAACCCGAACAGTGATGCGATCCCCGCCTTACCGAAGAAAGACGCTTTCAAAGCTTAATTTCGAGGGAGCGTGAAGAATCTTGAACACCTTCCTCAATCGTAGCGAAAAGTATAATCACAGTCTCCAGATCCCTACCACAGAGACAAAAATAGTGTGATATTCTTGCTCTAGGAAAGTAGTTATTGACAATCAATCTATACTCAAACCTATAATTCGAAATTCTGAAAATTTTTAAACTCACCAGCCGTTATCGATAATTTCAACCACAAATACATTTGAAAGCTCGATTAGAAGACATAAAACAATGGAAATACAAAAATTTGTAAAGGTCAAAATAAACTCAACCACCGGCACTGACAGGCAAGCACTCAAAAAACATGCCCCGGCAGTGATCTGGTTCACCGGGCTCTCAGGCGCCGGAAAGTCAACAATCGCTACGAAACTTGAACGCATGCTAATCGACGCAGGCATGCACACCTACCTGCTCGATGGTGATGACCTACGCACAGGACTTAACCGTGACCTAGGTTTCAACGATATTGACAGATCCGAGAATATCCGTCGCGTCGCAGAAGTCGCTCGTCTTATGTCTGACGCCGGCCTGTTAGTACTTGTGGCACTCATCTCACCATTCGCAACGGATCGCGAGGCCGCGAGACGCATCATTGCGGAGAGCGAATTTGTCGAAGTATTCGTCGACACGCCACTTAGTGTCTGCAAAAGCAGAGACCCAAAGGGACTATACCGTAGAGCAATCGCAGGAGAGTTGAGCCAGTTCACGGGGATAACCTCGCCATACGAGCCACCCACATTCCCGGAAATTCGTCTAGATACAACTGCTATGAGCGCCACAGATTCAGCATTGACGGTGTTCGAGTATATCAACCTACGAAACCTGCTTGGCCAAGCATAAAAATCAACATTCACGTGCGCCGAAACGCCAAGCTCAAGCGGTCTTTTAGGTTCGACAGCGCGTTGGGACGCCGAAGATAGAAGAGAATTGTCAAAACAAAATTGATCGCGACACTCTTCAGGTGACGATAATTTACCGCCATTGAACGAGAAGTAGTTAGCATGCCGTCAGTAATGGGGCTGTAACCATATTCCCTCATCTCATCCCAACAAAGACTCTCGACGATTTCGATATCCTCCTGAGACAGTTCTTCACGCCAAGCTTCCAACCTCGAATTCTGAAAATCCTTGAAGATGTTCACATGAATGTCAGTATCGACGGAAGAAACAATATACTTTGATTTTGTATTTGCCGCTTGGCGTAAACTTAATGAAAAATGTCCGAAAAGCTCGCGGACGAATCCTTGGAATTTCTCATCGAGATTTTCATATTTTAATGTGAAATAGGTACCATTGTTTGCGTCATTGCGGAGCGTTCCAACATAGCGCCGCCACTCTTTACTCGCGTAGACCGCGCTTCCTCGCGCCATGTCGAAGCCCGCCTTTTCCGTAATTTGCGTCTTGAGCATCGAATTGACGACGGCACGCGGATCACGAACGATATGGATGTAAACGAGGCCCGGCAATGCCTGTGCAAGATGATCTCGAAAATAGATAAAAGAGTTCAATTTAAACACAATGAGTGCGGGGTCACGTCCTAGACGCTGACACGCGATGTCGGTCAGCAACGAAGCAATATCAGAAGAGGAATTTCTCTCAGAAATTTCTGCTAATACCTCGTTCGAGAGATCCAGAGCATCGACCCTGACATCGCTTGCGATCAGCTTGAAAAGATCATGGCCTTTTACGATCACACCCGCCTCGCGTAGTGTAAGCAACTTCAGCAGAAAACCCATTTCCGGAAGGACGCAAATGTCATCACTCTGTTCGCTCAGTTTTCGTGAAAGCAGTGTAGAACCTGATCTATTCACGTAGAGCATCAACGCAAATTTTGTCATCGACCGTATTTCCCGACGCGATATAATCCTTGGGCAATCAAAGTTACCCCGCCACCGTCCTCGTAATGATATCGGTCGCAAAAGTCCGGCAATCTTGCTCAGCTCGATGTTCGCTGTCCAACTTCAAGGAAGAAAGAATTAAAAATCGCGCATTCGCGACAGCATGTTACCGACCGACATCCTCCAAATGATATGGACCGCGGTATCGGCGCAACCAAGCAAATCTTAGTAGAAAACTTGCCATTACTTAAGTCGACTTTGCGACGCTTTGAGAGCATTGGATCTAACTGTTTTGACAACCAGGCCGCAAGGATTCTCCCTAAAATGAGGTCCGTCGATGTGGACGACCTTATTCAGATACGTCACCGTCCAGGTGCTATTTCGAGCTCGCGTAAACTTTGTGTGTTGCGCTTCGAAGCCGAGAAGAGTACGCGCTGAAGTCCTTCAACAACATCTCTGACGGCGTTCTCATCAAGAATAGCACCTACGACGTTACTATATTCGTCGCAAAATGTGATGAAGACATCCCCGTCGCGTCCCAATTCAACATCCACGTTACCTGTAATGCGAAACGGTCCGTGAAACGACTTAGACATTGGGCCTCCTAAAGCAACTTAGGTAAAACAAATCGATAATACAAAAACTGCTAATCGTGATCACCGGCAAGAAGTGCGCGAACTAAAAACGAGAGCGAACTTTCCCGCAATCAGATAGTCCGATCACCAAGTGAGCCCAACGCAGACGATCGAGCTCGAACATATTGTCGAGAAATTAAAAAATTAACGCTTGTTGAACGCTCGTAATTTCTACGAGCGTTCATACTTTAACTTACCTCACAACCTATTAGACAGTCGGGTTTCCAGCGCCAGCAATCATGTCATATAGCTGCTCGTAGGAAAGACTTACATTTGTGTAGTTCACACCGCTATGATCGTCGATATTACGGAACACAAACGTGTCCGCATTGTGGAATGTGACAGACGCGCCTTTGTGACCCAGGTCTTCCGCGACACCAATGTAGGTGACCTTGATGCCACCGTCCGAACGTAGAGTGAATTCATAGTCGCTGAGCTGATGAGTAAACCATACCTGGTCGTTATCACCTTCGCCCATATCCACGATGCCGTTGATCTTTTTTCCGTTGATATCCGATTTTTCATCGTTAACCTGGAAAACAAAAATATCGCTACCTGCACCCAAGTTGATGACTTGGTCTTTGTCGTGGTAAAGAGTATCGATAGTTGCCTTATCGGCACCATCGGTACCCTTAATCTTGTTTTCCGTACCGACGCCACTCAGAAGATTATAACCAGTAGGCGTGGCGTCCGACTTCTGAATATTATCCTCATCAACATTAATGTCAGCCAATCTAACAGCCATTATTAATTCTCCTTTAAATTTCTAAAAGAATAACGCTTGCGGCACACTCTTAGTAAATTTTTTATTAATCGATGTCAAATTGAGACCAGCTTTATGTTTAACATCGTTGTATATTCGATACAGTCGTTAAAGTTTTAATTTTCCGCCCATATGTGATTTTGCGAAATCACCAATATTCTCAATACACAAGTACGCACAGGGAAGTTTAATTAAATATATTCAATTAAGGCGCAGCTAAACTCTTAATTTTCCCGTAGCAAGCCGCTTGTAAATAGATTCGGTCGAAAGTTCGTTATATGGAATTCGTTGTTATTGGTCTATTCTGGATCCTGTTAGGAACAGCGTACGTCAACGGAGGGAAATATCTCCTATATATATTTTTCTCGTCTATGCCATTCGGCGCGTTCGCCGTGATACCTCCCGCCCTAACTGCCGGTTTGACATTCACAGCTACCCCCATCGTCGCCCTTGCATTGGCGACACGATACTTAGGCAATAGGAATGGTGCCGCGTATCTACTGACATCCGCCACAGATTTTCGAAAACTGGGATTAGTTTCACTATTTTATGCAATTGCTCTGGTCGTAACTTTTTTTTCGCCGCGACTTTTCGCAAACCATGTCTACATCATACCTGTCCGAGGCTTGCTGGACGACCCAGACTTACTGCGTCCCACAACACAGAACATCTCGCAGATCGCTTACCTTGGGATATCAGTGCTAACCATCTTCACGTTTGGCAAGATGCTGAGGGATCACTACCTTCAAAAACATGTATACGCAGCTCTTTTGTGGGGCGCTGCAGCTACAATCACAACCGGCTTCGTTGACTTTGCAACGCAATATTTCCCTGTCGGCTTTATATTGGAGCCGTTCAGGACAGCGACATATGCGCTTTTAACGGACGTTGAAGTGTTTGGCGGCAAACGAGTAGTGGGGCTCATGCCTGAGGCATCATCCTACGGATCCGTCTGTATTGCGTTTCTTTCCGCAATCTATTTTCTACGATTCTATGTAGACAACAAGCATCCCTCTCCTCTTCCGATTGCACCTATACTTTTTTTCCTTCTTTTGTTTACCTGGCTCTCAAAATCTTCCTCTGCGTACGTCGGGCTTTTGTTTATCTTTCTTTGTGCGATTTGCGAATGGCTTTGGCGAGCTTCGGCGCTAGAGCGTAATCCTCGAAGGAAAAAAGGATTGCGACTAGAGTTCCTGACGGTAGGGGTGGTAATTATTCTTCTCACCCTCGTACTACTCTTTGTTCCATCGTTACTCGATCCAATCACAGCATTGTTCGATAGAATGGTCCTCCAAAAAACGGAAAGCCAGTCTTTTGAGCAACGCAGCAGTTGGACTGCAATTTCGTGGGCCGCTTTACAGCAAACGTTCGGTTTGGGTGTGGGTGTTGGCTCGACAAGAGCATCTAATGGTATCGTAGCAATGTTTAGTGGGGCGGGCTACATCGGCGCGCTCCTATACTTCGCATTCGTCCTTCAAACCGTAGTAAGGACCCCACCCAAAAAAGACTACATTTCGCAATCAGCACTCAGCGGCCTTCGTTGGACGTTGCTCCCCGTGTTCCTTGTAAACGCACTAATAGGAACATCAGCTGATTTCGGTTTGTTCGTTGCGTGGCTGTACGGATTTGCGTTCGCACTTGCGGCACACAAAAGGAACGGCGAAGTTAGTGTCTGAACTGCCCTCTCTTTCGATCGCCTTCCATTAAATGAATCGAGACGTGAGCATTCGAAGTCTAATTCAGAAAAGCGGAGTAACTTAATGTCCAGCGCTAGGAACCGAGTGTACTCGTTACGGGCCGGTATAACGTTTGCCTACCTCGTTGTATCTCTACTAGTCTTTATTAAAGGCGTTAAAGCAGAGACACTGCAAGAACTTGCGAGTGGCCAAATCGTGGGTAACGTGGAGTTCGAGCAGCAATTAAATACCGCTGCCGAGGTCGGAATGGGCCGCGTTCGGTTCGGAATCCGTTGGTACGAAGTTGAAAAACGACCAGGAGTGTTTGATTGGCGTAAGTCTGACGCACAATTAGCGATGCTTAAGAGCCGAGGCATGGCTCCTATAATAACGCTATTCGGGGGCAATGAACTCTATCAAGCGTCAACAGCCAAACAAGAGCGAACCGCGCCATCAACGGACCGCGCATACTCAGCATTTTCTAGGTTCGCGTCCGGCGTCGTCGAACGATACGGAAATACTCTGAGTGGCAAACAAATCTACTACGAGATTTGGAATGAACCTAACACAAAAACTTTTTGGCGTCCGATGCCGAACCCGGAAAACTATGCGGCTTTAGCGTCTTCGGCGTGCGAGGCAATTAAGACTGTTGATCGGGACGCAATTGTTCTCGGTCTTCCAATGGAAGGCACGCCCGTCAAGCAACCATATTATGTCAAAGAATACCGCATTGATATCTACCAAGAGTGGGCGCGACGCGCTGCTACACCCAAACTTATGGAATGTGTCGATGGGATAGCGATGCATCCATATCGGAAGTCTCCAGAATCCTACCTTGATGATGAAGCTTCACTTCAAACCTATCTCAGTACGTTTTGGAAAAAAAATGATAAGCCGCTTATCCTGAACACCGAATGGGGTTACTCAAGTTCCGGGGCGGAAGGTGAAGAAAGACAGGCACTCAATACTGTACGGGCATTTCTCGTCGGTGCATCTCTCCACCGTATTACGAACATCTATCAGTTGAGCGACGGTGGAAGGGACACCGCGAAAGAAAACGAAAACTACGGTCTCTCGACTTTTAGAGGTGAAATTAAGCCTTCAGGATATGCTCTTCAGCGATTGCTCAAGGAAATTGGTGGCTACGTTCCCGGTCCGATTGAACGACCATCCGAGAACGTCGCCATAGCAAGCTTTGTCAACGGGTCTGAGAAAGCTTGGGTCGCCTGGTCAACAGGCCCAGGATCGGCTCCACTACCTTCGTGGACGCTGAACAGGGAGAACCAGGCAATCAACGTGATAACCGGCGAAAAAATTACTCTCCCGCGCGATCTACGTGATGTTGGCCCGACCCCGATCCTCATACTCGGGAAAAATTGAGCGGGTGAACACACCGGAATACTTACGTTTATAGGTAATCGTAGTAACTGCGCAAGTCAGCGTACATTTTCTCGATTGTGAATTTGTCTTTCACCTTCAGACGGGCTTGCGACCTAATACGCTCAGATGCGACTGGATCATTGGCCACGATGTCGACAACCTTCAAGAACTGCTCTTGGTCTTCAACTAAAAATCCGTCAGTGCCGTGGTTTATTTGGT
Source organism: Agrobacterium tumefaciens (assembly GCA_025559845.1). NCBI lineage: Bacteria > Pseudomonadati > Pseudomonadota > Alphaproteobacteria > Hyphomicrobiales > Rhizobiaceae > Agrobacterium > Agrobacterium tumefaciens. Next base: position 2,379,511 of record CP048470.1, on the reverse strand, counting down.
CGACAATCCCCCCCGAAGGGAATGCAGCAACCAAGAGCCCAAGCCCCATAGCTTCCAGTATTGAGCGAGGCAGGGCGTCTGGCACTACAGATGGAACTACCACCAGATCAAGGCCGTTGTAGATGCTACCCAGACCATGTTTTTTTCCCTCGAAAGTAACGAGTTCCGACATATTGAGAGACGCGACAAGTTCTAAAAGCTCCTTCAGGTACCACGCATGCTCCGGTGCGCCCTCACCACGTATTACCAATCGTAAGTCAAATCCCACGTCCCGCACGTATGCGATCCACCTAATGAGGTGATCAACCCCCTTATAAGGATGCAATCTGCCACAAAAGCCTACGACAATGGCCTCTCTTTTCTCAGAAGAGAGAATAGGAAGTCTACTAGTGTCGAGGCCGTTGAACAAAACCTTGACATTCGATGGTAGTTCCCCCTTAGAGGGCCAGCATGGTCGACTGACAATCAAAACCAGGTCCGCGAACATCCCAAGTGTACGCCAAAGCACTCGCTCCCTCCGCTGCAGCGGAATGTCGTGAATATGAATCACAACTGGAGGCCCTCCGAGTAAGCGGCAAAGACAAGCTACGAAGTGCGCTTTTAATCCATTGCTGTGAACGATATCGAAGTCATTCTTGCGGGCTATTGAGCGAAGTGTCCTGGCTGCTCTGAACCAATCGCGCATTGCGGGTAAAACATTCCCAATACGCACAGGTCGCCTGATTTTCGCTACCCGACCCAGAGGCACGGCGTACGCCTCACGACCCATATCTCTCGCGACATCGGACAAATCACCAAGTGACGGAACGATCAAAACCGCTTCCACACTTGGGTTATTAAGCAAATCTACAAGCGAAGTCTCAGCGCCCCCCTTCAGGTCCGAAACCGGAGAGAAATACGCCACCCTCAGCATGAAAACCTGGCTTTCCGATTAGATAGAGCTCTTAATACCCAGATAGAAAATCAGCAAAAAACGAAAAATCAGCGTTCAATCTAAAATGACGATTATCCAGCTGATATCCCAGTTTTTGAATACTTTATCGAGGCCGCGACGCCGGTTTATTTCTTAAGCGCCTGAATCTCTTTACTCAGATTCGCTGCATCTTCAAAAGCCTCAACAACTGCTATTCCATCTAAATTCTTCTTTTCTAGCAATAGCTCGTTGGCACGATCGACGACCATTTGCGGACTGGTATCCCCTGGCCAAACGATCCAATCTCCCAAACCTACGCTAGTCATGAACGAATCCAATTTTCGATCCCATCGCAATGCGATTATTTCGCGCCCGTAGGAGTAGGCAGCAATCAAAGCATGCATTCGAAATCCTATGACGAGTGCACATGTCGATATCAATGCAGCCAGTTCGCTGGGATCATTCGGTCGTAGGCAAGGCTTCAAATTTGGTGAGACCCCATCCAGCGCGAGGCGCCTTACCACCCGTTTTGCGGCTTCAACATCCTCAGGGCTTCCGTTTGTGAATAGCTGTACGGCGTAACCTGCGCGGGTCATCTCATTATACAAAGATGAGTACCATGCTTCCAAATAACTGTCTTCGATCTGATACGTTGAATGATAACGGACTGCGACCGCCCCCGTGACGCAAAGCCCAATCACTGTTCTGACGTGATCGGTCTGACTTAATCCGCCGACAAAACGGGAGATAAGTAGCCCCGGATCACGAACAACAATCGCTTCCCGCCCAAGCGTTGTCCCAAACCGTTTATCGAAATTTTCTTTTGAATCGTGATCGCGTACGGCCACATATGGAATATGCGAACCTTTCATTGAGTTGCGCAGCATGTTCACGCCCTTGTCGCTCCATGTGGACGACACTCCAACGCCATAAATGAGAACGGGCAACCGCCGCCGTTTTGCTTCGTCAAGAAGGAGTGACAGCTTGGTTGGAAAATTCAAATCAAGATCAGCGAAGAGGTTACCTCCACCGATGACGACTGCATCCGCATTTTCCAAATGCGCTCTATAGTGCGGCTTCCATTTGAATTTTGCGGCGACTGCTAGTGGGAGCTTGAGGAGAAGTCTCCTGATTTTCGCAGGCATGATATGGAGCAGTCGTAAAACCGAGGAACGAGACGTCCCTCCAGGAGTGTACTCAGTCCGCCCTGCCACGTCGATCGAATAAGTCCCCGAATGAGAACAACCATTTTCGATCAGTGCCTTTTCTAGGCATTCAGAAAGAAGGCCGTCACCCAAATTCGGACTGTACTTCGCATTGAATAGACGTACGCGCATTTATTTACCTCGGGCTAAGCCGGCTGAAAGTCAGTAATTTTATGAACAGCCGCTTCATAGAGCCAAAGCAGGCGATCGATCCATTCTTCGTCACTTGTAGCCAGACCCGGTTGCTTCGTATGAGCTCGTTCACTCATCGCGCGGAGTTCTTCTACCGGCAAGTTCGCGACACGTACCATGACGTCACCGAGCAACGCAGGTTGCATTGGGGGCACCGAAAAACCGATCCCAGTTTTTTCAACTTCCTCAGCAAGGAAGGCAGTGTCGGACAGAATCACAGGAAGACCGCTCATTGAAGCCTCCGCAGCAACCAAACCAAATGGCTCCGGGTACCTTGACGCCATGACAAGCGCCCTCCCCTTGAGCAACAAATCACCTATCTCTTTACGGCTCTTCCAACCGTGGAAACGAAGGTCTGGATGAGCTGACTGAAGACTCTCTCTTAACGGCCCATCCCCGATAACCTCGAGTGGAACTCCAACAAGTCTCGCTGCCGCGATGATGTCCTCAATCCCCTTCTCCGGTTCAAGCCTTCCAACGAAGAAAAATGCATTGTTGTTTTCGGCAGCTATTCGGTCTCGTCTAAAGGGCAGAGCGGGATTCCTAACAGTATTCAGTCGTTCTTTTGGGTATCCGTAACTGAGAAAATAGCTCTCCATACGCTCGTGGATCATCAAGATTCCAGCCCAATTTGAAAGCTCTCCTAATGCCTTAGAAACTGAACTTTGCCTCCCCACTCGCCAGAGTTTTTGCCCGTATGAGCGTTTATCGCAGTGCGTAAGGAGACAATCGAGGCTCATTGCTCGCTTACTACATGCCTGATCCGTCTGGTAGTTCATGAACCCGCCGTTGGGACAGGAAAGAAAAAAATCATGTGCGTGTATAAACGTTCGTTTACGCACACCTTTGAGGGCTGAAAAAATGGATGGTGACAATATTTTCGACCAACCGTGAACATGATAGACGGTTTCGGGGTCATCATGCGACGAAATCCAATCGACAACCATTCGCTTGGAGCTCGTGTTATAAACACCTCCTACCAGAGCGTTTAATTTCGACTGCTTGAGTATGTGTTCTTGCCCTAGAGCAACGACCTCCACACCAAGTTCACGGAGCTCATCGTTATCCCCGTTATCACCTGTGATGTAGGTTACGGGAATCGAACGCCGAGAAAAACCTCGCACAGATTCGAGTGCGAGCCCCGTTGCTCCACCCCGCGCCGTGGAAGCGTCATTGATAACAACGATCCGGCTCACCATTGCCAAGAAAACCTCATTTGAACGCAAGTATGCGGGAGGGAGAGGAACGACCTCGCAATACCTCATAAATTGCGAGAATATTGCCCTTAAGCCTTCCCCTCCTGTCCACCCAAGGCTCAGGCTTTACGCTCCGGACACAATTGGCAATGAATTGCCGTCTCATGTACTTCATCGAGAAAGCCCAAGACAGGGTACCTTTTCTCGCGAGATAAACCGGATTTGCTATCTGAGAGTACCCGAGACGCATACCGCTAGACCGGCCAGATCCCTTAGTACCAAGATGGACACCACGCAACATAGTACTTTTTACGACTCGACCATACTTCGCCAATTGCCGACTAAAATCGATATCTTCTAGCCATGCATACAACGGTAGGTTCTCATCAAACTCCAAACCATGTTGCCGGACAGTTTCGAGCCTGAGGGCCATGTTGCAACCGTATCCGCCATACGTTTCTCGAAGCATAGGCTCCTGGTCGACATGAAGGTCTACCAAAAGACGTCTTCCTTCTTCAAACGAGAATCCGGGGCCTCTAATGCCGTCAGCCTTCACAAGACCAGTAGCGACCACTACTTCCGGATTGCTTATAAACAGCTTCTCTAGTTCCTCTATGTATTCTGGTTGCATAAGGAAATCATCGTCGAGGAATAGAAGCAAATCCGCATCACAGTGGCTTAGAATAGTATTGCGTTGGTTAGGCAAGCCAGGTCGGCCCAGTACAATTTTGATCGCAGGATGTGAGTTGAGCACGTCCCCGGCATCCTCAGCCTTGGCTGGACAAATCAATATAGAATCTGGTTGCCGTGTTTGCTCGGTTATAGTCGAGACGACGTTGCCTAAGATTTCGGCCCTGCCACTTGTAGCAATCCCCACCGCGATCCGGAGCCTTTTTCCAAAAGCAGTCAAGCCCACAACTCCCGACTATCAGTCATTATTTTTCTGGCAGCATTCTCCCAGTTAAATCTCGAGCTACGTGCTAACCCGCTCTCACGAAGCTGAGATGAAACGATCTCTGTATCCAAGACACGTCGTATCGCTTGGATCCACTCTTCGGCGACAAACGGATCAGCACGCAGCGCAGAATCTCCGCAAATCTCGGGAAGTGACCCCTTTGGTGCTATGACCACGGGGCAGCCTAGTGCCATGGCCTCCAGCGGTGGCAGACCAAATCCCTCAGTTAGAGATGGGAATGCAAGCAAGCCGGCATTAGAGATTAGTCCGGCCAGTTCACCATCGTCGACGCGGCCGACGAAAACGATATTGTTTGGTACATTTATCCCCGCCTTCTCAAAATCAGCTTTGGATCCTGGACCAAATAAAACGAGTGGTACAGAAGCCAAACGAGGATCAGAAAATGCTGAAAGCAACACTTTGATATTTTTGTGAGGTTTTGGATTAGCAAGCGCGACACAGTACTTACCTATCGGTAAGCGGCGGTCGTAAATGAGTTTTTCACTCGGAGCCGCCCTCAGGACATGATCGCAACCATTGTGAACGGTGACAATTTCTTTAACTTGCGGTACTACAGACCTTAGTTCACCAGCTGAATAATCTGATACAGCGAAGATTTTCTTGCTGAAACGGCAAAGAAGCGGCGTAAGTGATTTATAGAGCAAACGAAATTTTCGGCTATTAGATTCTGGCGTGGAATACGCTTGTACGTCATGTATGAGTGTGGCGGCGCGTCGCTTGAAAGCGGGGCCTAAATTGCAGAAATTCAACAGCAACGCAGATCGTGAATAAAGCGGAAGAAATACTTGTTCCCACAAGACACCGCCCGACAAACCACACGTGACTATTTCAATCCTGCTCAGATCAAGATTTCGAATAGCATCAGGCGGGACAGCAAGGATAAAATCAAAATTTCGCGTAAACTCTGGATCCCGAGCAAGCAATCTATCGAAAGCTAAAGTGTATTCCTCAGCAACCCTATGTACTGCAGTTTGTCCAGCGGAAAGAAATTTGCCGTTGATTACGACTTTAGTTTTTTTTGCGGAAACCATAGGAACTCGCTAAACAAAAAATAATACCAAAAACAGAAATTAAGGTCCGGGAAAGTCCCCAAAATATAAAGAAAACATGCAAGCTGTCTAAAAAAAATTCCCTAAAGAAGGGCACAACAATTGTCAATAAAACGAGACAGTCGTCGATATCTCTATCCGGCGTTGATCCCAAAATACAAAAGAACAAAAACGAATATTGAAAACGTAAATATCAACGTTCTAGCGACGAAAATTCGCCGATTACACGATTGGACTAGGGACAATTCGTGGCTCCATTGATGCGACTCGATCACACGTTAGTCAAGTGTAATCACTTCGCGCCAAAGTCCAAGTCTTTCCAACAAAGTAGCGTTGTTACAACTAACACCGATGTCATCTGTCCATCGGTGATGATTATCTCCTACATCAAGCTCCATCTATTGGCATCGTCACTTGCCTGAATTTTAATCCACCGAAGATCCGTTCGATCCCACCGGACAATAGAGTTAGTGCGGTTATCTAATACCATATCGCCCTCGTTCGTCCGAACCACCACGACAGCGTGCCCCTCTCCAGCTCCGGTCTTCGCTACAGCCAAACGAACGGCACTGGACGGGATACCTGAGTCAATCAAACGCTTTCTTTTGGTGACGGCATAGTCGTTACAAGCCCCCTGAGCCGAGTCAATCTCCCAGACTTCCTTTCCAGGGGCATCGAGGACAGGCGAAATCGATGCGTTCACATTCCGATTAATTTCCATAATCTTTGCTTTAACCGAACCGGCAAATTCTACTAATCTTGGTCCGTTTTTCCGTTCACACTGATCAGGATTAGAAATGCAGAACTTCACATGTGCGAAGGGCGCAAGTGTTGCACCACGCTCCATAACAAATGCACTCCCGCGATTGATGTTACGGGTAAGTGAACCTGGACCCGCCGCAATCGCCGTGACGGGGATGCCCAATACACTCAAAGCTAATAGAGCACGCGCCGATTTACTTTGAACGAGACTAGAGAAACTCATCATCTGTCTACCCTGTTAAAACCACATCACACGTCTAACAGGGCGGACTTTCCAAACTTTTTTGGAAATGACTAAATTTCTATTGGTCTGGAAATTGGCGCATCACAGACACGGTAAAACTAGTGCATTTGAAATTTCGTACGGATAGCATTGACGTAGTAAGTACCGGGGGATGTCGCGCCCGCGAGCTCGTAGGCAACGGTCTGAGGTACGTCGACGAAAACTCGTCTTTGACCGTTTGATAGATGAATAACTAGCGTACCCGTGTGTTCGTTGTAACCAAATGCATCTATCAGCTTTGATTTTAGCTGTATCTCCATTCGTCACTCCCGTCAGCGTGCGAAGCGCGCACTCAATTGTGAGTCTAAGTACAAAACTAATAGCGAATTTTATCCCGCAGCGCAGCAAAATCAAGGTGATTTTGTTAACCATCCGCAATAGCTGACCTAAAGGCGCATGTGCTCATGCGCGAGAAAGCATATTCCGCACTGCGATAACCACAGTTTGATGCGCCACACTGGCGATACCCGCACCAACAAGCCCCCAAAAGTGCACACAAACTACGGTCAGCGCGATATACGCCAATAGAGAGGACAAGCTCCCTATGGCTAGCTTCCTATCCTCGCGTCGTAAAAACAGCTCAATGCCACTCAAATCGGAGAATAGCTTGAGGAGTGAACTCACCAGCATAAGACCTAAGACAATTGGCTCTTCAGCGAGTTCGTCAAATCCAACAGCCGGAAGTATGTAGAGAGCCGTGGCAGAGATAGTAAAAACTATCGGCACTGAAAATTGGATTGCGCGGAGCGCCTCACGTCGCAAAGCTGCGCTGAACTGCGTCCGATCGCCACCACCGTAAAGGTCAGCCAGCCTAGTGACAGACACCTGGGTAACCGCTGTGGAAACTAATATGTATAGACCGTGTGCGACCGAAAAATATAGCGTGTAAATACCCGTGGCCATCATACCCATAAGCTGAGCAATAACAAACCGTTCCACGTAGACCTGCCCGTTCGTAGCAACGTCATTCACGTAAACTAACGGAGCTAGTTTGAACATGTGCCACTGCTTTGAAAAGGATATGCGGCAGCGTAAAAAATGCTTCCACGGTGCATCAGGTAACACTTTCACGGAAAGCGCCAGGCTCACGATCAAAGCGCAAGTCCAGAGGATCAATATTGTGTCGATAGAGCGAAATGTGGGGTCGTAAGCTCCCAACAGAATTACCGGCACTATCCAAAATGCAGACCTGACGAATAGTAGAACGTTGGCAGATATCGGTCTACGCATATTAATCAGTGCGATGTGAGTATCAAACGCTAGGAACTCTAGTGTCACTATCATTGCTATAAGTAAGTACTGCAAATCTATCGGCAGCATACAAATCAATGAAATAGCTATAGTTGAAAACCAGATCGCCGCCGCCAATATCGCGTTCCATACAAAACGGTCTCGGATGAGTAGAAACGCATCGTCAGATTCAAGCGTCAAAACTTCACGGCGAACGAAATATCCTATACCAAATCCTAGGATTGACGGCGTAATTCCCACAATTCCGACGATTAGACCGAAGAGTCCTAACTCTTCAAAGCTAATCATACGGGCCATGTAGATGCTAAGAGCAAGACGGGACAATAGTGATGCTGCACGCATCACCATATTAATGATCCCTACAACGGTCTCACCGCGGTCGCCGTTGATACCCGTATGCTGCCGGAGGAGCATTACATTTAACATCCATAGCCAATATGGGTGGTTAGTGCGACCAAACGTGAAAATCCGTTCTCAGTTCTAAATTCTTATTTCAGCTTCAAGTAACGAAAAATTGTTGCCACTAATTCTACTTAGTTCTTTCATCCTCATAGCACGCGTCTCGATCACAACATGGTCCGTGGCCAATTTCACCGCGGTTTCTACATCTTCGATGCTTGCACCTGCGGCGAGTGATGGGATTGCGAGATCAGCAGCTGCTTCGCGTGTCTTGCTGTTGTTATCGTCGACGAGAATAATTGGTTTGTTGGCGAGTGCGGCAAAAAAGACCGAGTGCAGTCTGTTGGTAATCACCAAGCCTGTTGTGCGATAGAGTTCGAAGAATTCTTCAAGCAAAAAACCTTCGTGAATTAACGTCTCATTCCCAAGAGATATCAACTCTTCGGCAATGACCCGCGCAATCCCCGTATCCATCCCAGGTCTAGAATCGTGACATGCCAATACCACTCTCGATGACCCAGTTCTGCGCGAAAACGCTGCGACGATATCCGCAACTAGCTTCGATGGAATTCCCCGCTCCTCTGAAGCATCCTCACAGGGCGCAATGAGAACACCTTCGCGACTTTGGTCAAGTAAACCGCTGGTCAACGGTGATATGAAATGAATTAGGTCGGCAGTCTGGACGATTTTAATTGGCTGCCTAAAGGAGCTAACAACTTCGAAGGAACTTCTATCTCGAGCAGCAAATATAGAGAGCTGTCCCGCGATGAATTTCCAAACGGCGAGATGGCCAGGTTTTTTAATCCGGCTCGCGCCGCACCCGATCGCGGCACATTTCCCCCCAACAAAACGGCTCAATCGCATCATAAGGGCCGCAGCAGAAATGGACGCGAGTGACGCATTATCGCGAACCATCTGCCCTCCCCCAAACAGCAAAAGAGCTCCGGGCAAGGATCGTAAGCACTCAAACAGATTTTTCCCGTCGAGCACCTCGATATTATGAAGCGCGAGTTGCCTGCCAACGTCTGGATGAACTGAAGCCCACTGCCGAACAAAAATACTCTCAATATTCAACGTCGCGCGCAAGCCATGCGCAGTCTGCAAAAGTAACGCCAAGTCTCCGACATTTTGGAGATTTCCTGAGAATACAATCGCACGCTTCATCTTTAAAACTCGCATTGAATTTAATAGTTAGAAAAGCAGCGCTCAGCTAGCGAGCAGCATTCAGGGCATGGACAACCGACCTTATGGACCGCCGAAGCGACAAGACAGCGAAGCACCAAAATAGAGCTCCGAAAACTATGACCGCAGCCAAGTGTATCTGGTCGCCGACCGAGAACCTCATCGAGATCTGTCCTGCAATCCATCCGCCTACCACAACGCTTACCGCTGGCACGATTGCTATTGGTCCAGCCGTCTTCAATCCACTTAACGTCGGCCGGAGGTGCTTGTGCAGACTGACAAGCATGCAAATGCTGTTGAAACCTGCAGCGAGTACAACAGCATAGGTTGCTGGAAGCACTCCGTAAGGTGACAAAATGAGCAATGAAGCCACGAGAACTGGTACAACCAGTGTTTGATTCACAAGTACCGAGCGCTGCTTATTGTGAGCGACCAACGCGGGAGCAATACTCGCGTCTATCAAGGAAAAAGCCCTTGCGAGGCAAAGTATCGATACGACTGGTGCAGCACCCGACCACGATGGTCCGAGTAAGAGCGGAACAAGCGTTTGGGACGAAATAGCTAGGCCCGCCAACGCTGACCACCCCACAACTGCAGCAACAGAGAAAACGCGAGCGACAAACTCTCCAGACTGCGAACCACTAGCTGCCTGTTTCGAATAGAAGGTCATGCCAAGTAAGCGCGTAGGTTGGGTGAATAGATCAGCGACAGAAGTCACCAATCGACTGCTGCCTCTATATATCCCTGTAGCTGCTGGTGAAAGGAATGCCCCAAGCATTAGATCGGCTGCGTAGGTACTTCCAAAGGTTAGCAAAACTGCGCCGTAACGCTCAAATGACCAAGTTAGAATTTCAACAAATTTGGTTTTATCGAACTTCTTTGACCATACCGCAGTGCCAGTACTCCAATAGAGGACAGAGACTATAATAGATGCAATGTAGGCTTTGGCGACTAGCGAATATAGTCCGAAGCCATACAGGAACATCACCACAGCAGTACCGGCTGAAATGATCTCCGACGCCGTTGTAATCGCGTAATAAGATCGTGTCTTCCCGCTTTTGAGGCAAAGGGATTCCTGCCATGAGGCACCCGCGCTAATGAAATTCGAAGGTAGCAACAATAGCATGATCCACGGCACATCAGACACGTCGAACAAGATCCAAGCAACAACGGCTAAAGTCGCAGCCGGCGCGGTCAGCCCGATTGCCACAATGATATTCACTAAAAGGGCTTCGCTTGCACAATCTTCTGCAATTTCTGACTTGAGCAAGAACTCAAACGCGCCGCAGTAAAGCAGTGTCCGAATGAGCGTGATTGAGAGAACGGCGAGCGAAAAGACCCCGAATTCACTTGGTGTCAGAAACCGGGCCGCCACCAGCATTAAAAGCAGTGTGCTAAGCTGATTGGAAGCTCGAGACATAACTCCAAGCCCGGCCGTAGCTGCCCCACTTGATGACAGTTTCTTCCCACGAAATAAGTTCAAAGCACTGCCCTGCGGGTTTTCCTAGACATCATATGCGCCCTCACTCCTCACGAAATACGTGATTCATTCGGTCAGTAAGAGGCTTCGTCAAATACGTTAGGACTGTCCGTTCGCCAATTCTTAAGAACACCTCGGCAGGCATGCCTGGATACAGTCGTCTGTCCCCCAGCAGCTCGAGTTTGTCCGAATTCGGCCGTATACGAAGTGAGTAGAATGAGGTTCCGGTTCTTTCGTCCTTCATGAGGTCCGGCGCGATTGTAGTAACCTCCCCGTCGACCTCGGGTGTCACCTTCTGATCGAAGGCACTGAAACGTATTCTTGCGGGCTGCGTCAAGTAAACCTGGTCGATATCCGCTGGTCTTATCCTGGCCTCGATCGTCAGTTCATCGTTTTCCGGAACAACCAGCATAAGCGTATCGCCTGGATTAACGACTCCATTGATCGTATGAACACCGAGTTGATAGACCCTGCCATCAATTGGACTGACGATATCGAGCCGCCCCATCTGGTCTTTGATCTTGATGAGGCGCTGCTCGAAGTCCGCTATCTTTGCCTGGAGTTCTCCTAAATCATCGTTCGCTTGTTTTTGAGCATCCTGATCTAGCTGCCTTATCTGAAGGTCAATCTCACTGATTTTGCCTGTCGCCTGCGCACGTTCAGATATTCTTTGACCTCGCGTGCCCTCCTGTTCGGCAAGCTGCCGTTTAATCGCAAGAAGGCGCTGGAGATACACGAGCTGCTTGTCAAAAAGCCCTTGGGTCGTTTTTACCTCATCCTTAGTGAGAGCAATTACTTTTTCTATCGCGTCGAGCTGAACAGATAGACCAATGATTTCGTCTACCAATTGGCGTTTACGCGATTCAAGCTGATCGCGCGCACCAGACTGCGCACTTATATGGCTAGCAAGCAATTTGCGTTCGCTGCTGACAAGATCGTCCGCATTCTGAGGTAACGTTAGTCCAGCGATTTCCGTCGGGGCATCAAATGTTTGCCTTCCATCAATTTGGGCTCTGAACCGGGCACGGCGCACGTACATCTGTGCCAGGCCGCTTTCGATTATGGTTAGTTCTGCCCTCGTCGCCGTAGGATCAAGTCTAAGAAGCACCTGACCCGAGACAACGCGATCGCCTTCTTTAACAAAAAGTTTCCTGACTATTCCTCCGGTGAGATGTTGAACCTTCTTGACGTTATCGTTTACCACCACAACACCAGAAGCAATTACAGCACCGGAAAGGCTCGTTGTTGCTGCCCATCCACCAACGCCGCCAATCAGAGAAAGGCTGATCGCGAAAATCGCTACAGCGTGAAGTCTTATCGACCGTTCAGTGTGTCGCTTTGGAGACGTGCTCGTCATTCTCCTGCCTCGCCCGTCTCGCCTATGACCTTCAATGGAGCTCCGCGTGGCCTCGAAACAGGGGCCATAACTCTCGCCAACACCTCATCTTTCGGGCCGAATGCGTGCATCTGCCCGTTCCGCATCATGAGAATTAAATCGACATTCGCCAGGACTGACGGCCGGTGCGCTATGATGATAGCAATGCCTCCACGGGCTTTGACGCCATCAATCGCCGCAATCAGTGCTTGCTCCCCCTCAGCATCGAGATTGGAGTTTGGTTCATCCAGCACAATCAAAAATGGCTCTCTGTACAGAGCCCGCGCGAGCGCAAGCCTCTGCCGTTGCCCTGCCGAAAGTGCACTACCGGCATCGCCAATATGCGTATCGTAACCCTGGGGCAGGTTCAAAACCATATCGTGGACACGTGCTGCTTTCGCGGCCGCAATGATCTCGTCGGCTGATGCATCATCTTCAAATCGAGAGATATTCTCAGCAACTGTACCGGAGAAAAGTTGTACGTCCTGTGGGAGATACCCAATAAAACGCCCGATACGTGACTGATCCCACTGATCAAGGGAGGCACCGTCCAAGCGGACCACTCCACGTACAGGCTCCCAAATGCCCAACAAAACGCGCGCAAGAGAGGACTTGCCCGACGCACTTGGACCAATAACGCCCACAGCACTACCCGCATTGACGGTAAATTCGACATCCGAGAATGCAAATCGATCGCCAATGGGAAAACCGGTCAGTCGTTCAACCGAGAGGGATTTAGATGGTGGCGCGAGCGTTGTCCGAGCACTTTGCTCTGGGTATAGCTCCATAAGCGTACGTAGTCGGCCCCAGCTCTGCCGTGCAGCTACGAAACCACGCCAATTCGCAATTGCCATTTCTAGCGGAGCGAAAGCCCGAGCCGTCAGAATTGAACTCGCGATAATAATCCCGCCCGATGCCTCACCCTGTATCGCGAGAACCGCACCGGCAGCCAAAACAGCAGACTGCAACGCCGTCCGGAAAACCTTTGTGACGGTACCAAAAATGTACGTAATGTCGCTTGCCTGACCGCCTTCAATTCTGAGTTGGCGGTTTGTTTGATCCCAAACCTCTGTCATGCGCGGGATCATTCCCATTGAGCGCAGGACTTCAGCACCACGCTGAGAACCGAACACGAAAGCGTTTCTGCGGTTGGTGATCTCATTCGTGCGTTGAGCGGCATGGCGCGTGCTAAAGTGGTTAGCAATCGTGAGGCCGATCAAAACAATCGATCCGCCTACGGCAAACCACCCGACAACGGGATGGAAAAGAAAACAAATTGCAATGTAAAATGGTAGCCACGGCAAATCGAAGAGAGAAGAAGGACCGGTCCCCTGCAGGAAGCTTTTTACCTGATCAAAGTCACGTAGCGGTTGGGAAGTATCAACCCGCTTCCCGGACAATGGCAACACGATCATCAATCGATAGACGTGCTTGTAAAGCTTCTCGTCAACCAAACTCGCAAACCTGACGAGCAACCTACCACGGACAATCTCAAGAAGGCCCTGATAGAGATAGAGGCCGAGTGCGAGGATTGCCAGCGCGACCAACGACGGTATGCTGTGTGACGGCAAAACACGGTCATACACCTCAAGCATGAAGAACGAGCCCGTGAGGTACAAAGCATTGACGACACCGCTCGCCAAGCCGACGCCAAGTACGAGCGAAAGCATCGTCTTGGCCCCAACAAGATTTCGGATCGTCAGACTGTGATTTTCTTTTGTCACAACATGCCCTCAGGTACTCAAACAAACAGCCGCAAAAAACCTCAAGCGTTAAGCAAGCGCACGACCCAACTAGGTCCCCGTGGCTTTGGGCATCGTGACGATCTCATCGCCCCAAAGCTTTTGAACGCCCAACACGTTGAAAAATTTTATTAATTCGCTCCTAAATCTTAAACCGTCAAACTTCAGCGCATGAGCGCGCATCTCCGACGGAGAGAAAGACGACAACGAACTCTCAAGCTGAGTAATTGCCCCACAAAGCGATTCGACAGATTGCTCGTTGAAGAGAAGTCCCGTCTTACCGTGGACGACAGTTTCGACAGCACCGCCTCTATTGAAAGCAATCACCGGCCGCCCGCTTGCCATAACTTCGAGTGGCACGATCCCAAAATCCTCGACCCCAGGATAAAGCAACGCCCTGCACCGCTGGAAGTGATGTGACATGGTCGCATCATCGACTGCCCCGAGAAACTCAACATTTTTGCCACCGAGATCACGCAATTTTTGCGTCACGCCGCCGCCAATTACGACAAGGCGTTTATTGAGACGGTTACATGCTTCCACGGCGAGTTCGATTTTTTTGTACGGCGTGATCTGCCCTGCACAGAGGTAATAATCACCGACATCGTCCGCCACCGAGAATCGCTCGATGTTAACTGGCGGGTGGATTACGTGCGCATCACGCCGATAGAATTTCTCGATGCGTTTAGCCACGTAAGACGAATTCGCGATGAAATGGTCGACGCGGTGCGATGTCGTAACGTCCCACACACGCAACAACGGTGCGCTAATAGACATTACGGTTCTGGCAATCGTGCCTGCAGATTTTCGGTATTGAGGGAACAAATCCCAGATGTATCTCATCGGAGAATGGCAATAACAAACGTGAATAGCATCCGGACGGGTTACGATGCCTTTCGCAGGACCTGCCTCACTCGAAATAACGAGATCATACTCTGTCAAATCGAATGACTCGAGCGCGAACGGCATTAACGGCAGCATCTTCTGATAGTGTTTGACGCCGCCTATGCGCTGAAGAAACGACGTTGTGACTTTGTGTTTTGCCAGTTTGGCTGAAACAGATTTCTCATCGTAAACGAGCGTAAAGATGTCAGCGTCAGGGAAGAGATTTGAAAACTCTTCTAGAACCTTTTCCCCGCCACGCATCCCAGTCAGCCAGTAGTGAACAAGCGCAACCTTCATGATCGTTACCTCAGTGTTAAACGAACGAGCCGTTGGTTTCGCGGGACCAACGATCAAACACTTCGGGAAGCGAATTGGGGAAAGGGTAACCGTTGCGATCTAGCCAATTCGGATAGACATCTGTCGAACGGACAAGCTTCAAAACGCGATCAGGATGAACGCCAAGATTAAATGCATCCATGCTTCCTAAGAGCTTGGCTGCGGAGGTCAGCAAGTACCGGGGCACAAGAAACGTCTTTGCCGTCGGGAAATGCTTGTCGATCAGTGTCTCTACGATTTGCTCGAGAGTGTACCGCCCGGGATAAGCGGCATTAAAAAGCACATAATTTTGCTGCTGCTGGCGCGCAAATTCCAGAGCACCAAGCAGGTCGGATATGTAGATGCAGGCCTTGATTGTGTCTTTGCGGCCTGGATAGACAAACATCCCCCGCTTCAGAAGCGAGGCAAGACGGGTGAAGTTTCCACCCTCTCCTGGGCCGAACACAACTGCCGGCCTTACGACCGTCAGCTTGCGTTCTTCAGGAGCCCGCCGGAGCCAATCCTCGTGAACTTTTTCAGCGAGGAGCTTGGAGTAACCGTAAGCAGACTCTGGACGAGGCGTTGTTTCTTCTGTTTTTCGATCTTCGGCAGGGCCATAGACCGAAATCGAACTGGTAAAGACCAGTTCAGGTACATTGTGACGCTCGGCAAATTTGGTGATCTCGAGAGCACCTGAAACATTCGTGTCATAGTACTCATGCGTTGGATGCCCCGGCGTCGTATGGACCGCTGCAAGATTGTAAATCCGTGCGATGTTCCGCTCAATCGAGAACGATGACAGGTCTCTTACATCATGTTTGATGTAAGTGACGCCCGCGATTTTACTGGTCGCGTCTTTCTTGTCGACAGATACAAGATCAAAATTATTCTGTTCACTCAGAGAACGAAGTAAATGCGTTCCTACGAAACCCGCACCACCAAAAATTAGAATCGTATCTCGCACGATAAAATCTCCTTTTTGCTCGTATCGAGCTAAAAAACGCGCTCCCTGAAAAAAATCGGAGCGAATATTAAAACGGTTCAATTACGAAGTTCAGTAAACTAAATATTAGCTATTCTAATGCCTACAGGGTAGGCAAGTAAACACTCAACATAAGGTTAATTCGCTGGCCTATCTGTTACACCGGAAGGGCATCGCTACTAGAAATTTAATCCAGCTCTCTCCCACCGGCGTGTCTGGATCGTACCCAATGAAGAATAGGCTTTGAAAAAATCGTTCGGAAAGCGCGATTTAATCAACCTCGCCAACTCAATACTCTCGCGAGGGATGCCGTATTTAAGATACCTCTCGATATCCAATGATAATTGAGCGTGCACTTCAGCAATAGTTGGCTCTTCAAGTCTTGTATAATACATGAGGCGAGCACGGACTACCTCATCCTCTGCCGGCGCGTGCGTTTGTGAGCGCGTCAAAAGCTGGCGTTGCTCCAAAGGAACTTCCGCGATCGCACGCTTTATCATTGCTAGCCGAAGCCAGAAATTGCCGTTAGACGGCCAGCAGATCAACGCCCTTTCAAAATAGACCTGCGCATCTGAGATCGAAGACGACCATCTATCGAAATCAATGACTGGCGACACCGTGTCGAGATTAGCGAGCACGACGGTTGCACCTGACATGAGGACATCAGTTCTGCAAGCGCCAGCAACTGATGCGTCGTGCGCCTCCTTGGCATAATGAGCGATAACGTCCAAACGGACACTTTGACCGCTTTCAAGCTGTTTCGAAACAGCTGAAATCCCCGAAGAACGAGACGACGTGTCAATCTCCCCGAATGCGATAAATAGTAAAACTATACTGAATGCAGCAAGCATAACTCTCTTGACGTACATGTACCGTCAGCCATCAACATAATATGAAGCATATCTGTGACTGTAATATTCACTCGATCCGTATGTGTTGTAGAGCTTCATCTTGTCCGGATCGACTTTGTTAAGAACAATCCCGACACACTTTTCAAATATCTCCCGCTCTCTCTCGATGAGGGTACGGACAATTTTCCGAGACGTCTTGCCCCACTCGACGACAAAGAGGAATTGGTCGATATGCGGGCTAATCGCACGTGCGTCTACCACCGGTCCAATGGGTGGCAAATCAACGATAACGTAGTCGAAAAGCCGCCGTGCCGTATCAAGCGTATTTGCCATCTCCACCGACGACAACAACTGAGATGAGTGTGGAATTCGTCTGTTTACTACTGCGGGAACAAAAGCCAAACGTGTCTTCTCGTCAAACATCAGGACGTTCTCCAGTGGCAGCTGACCGACCAGAACCTCCAAAAGCCCGCCCTCCGCGTGGCGCCCTAACGCTCGTGTTGCGCCGGGGTTACGCATATCCGCATCGATCAACAGTACTTTTGATCCCTGCGAGGCAAGGAGTTCCGCAAGATTTGATGCGATTGTAGATTTACCTTCACCAGGCAATGTCGAAACGACGCCAAGCACCTTATTCGATGCATGGGTATCTCGAAAATCCAAGGCTATCTTTACCGAGCGCATTGTCTCTGCGAAAGCAGACATTGGATAATCGACAACATAACTCGTCGAAGAATTGAGATGAAAAATCTCTGTGGGCTTCAACTTCTTGCCGGTATCCCAAGGCGTGTTATTGACGGGAACGATCGGAGCGCTCCCGAGATACTCCAGTGAAACATTTTCTCGGACTTGGTCGCCGGTCCGGAAAAACCGGTCACGAAACTCACGAAAGGCGCCAATACCTGTTCCCACACCAGCACCCAGAACAAGAAACAACGCCATAAGAAGCGGCTTTTTTGGATAGCTAGGCGATTTTGGAACGGTCGCACGCGAAATTACGCGCGCCTCTGTAACGGGAAATGATTGCTGTTGAGACGCTTCCTGGAACCTCGAGAGAAAGGACTGATAAAGGTTTCTATAGGCATCTGCGGTTCGCTCAAGTTCGCGCAATTCCACTTGGGTTTCCCCAGCGGCAGCGCTAACGCTCGTCGCTTGCGTCACTTTGTTATAAAGGTCATTTTCTCGCGACTTGGCGACGTCAACATCACTTCTATAACTTTCAGCAATTCGACTAAGTTCAGCGAACAAGAGACGTTCATACTCGGCCATTTCTGTACGGAGACGCACCGCCTGGATATGGCTGGAGCCTAGCCGGCTCGATATTTCGGACTCTCTTTTTGATGCGTCGAGATATTTTTTCCGCAAGTCATTCGAGATGGAGCTATCCAAAACGTCGGTCACAATAGCATCGGTACGTTTGGAATCTACGATCGACTGGATCCTGTCGTATTTTGCTATTGCCTGGGCAGTATCAGCCTGTGCTTTGATCAGGGCACTGTTCAACTCGGACAATTGTTGATCACTAACCAGACCACCATTGCTGGTCGCAACGAGCCCGTTGTCACGCCTAAACTGCTGAACCGCTAAATCTGAGGCAAGCGCTTGCTGACGCAGCTCATCAATACGCTGTTGGAGCCACTCACTCGCACGTCGCGTTGCGTCGTATTTCGAATTGAGTTTGTCGGTTAGATAAACATCGGCAATCGCCGCAGATATCTGGGCTGCCAATTGCGGTGATCTTGACGTGTAATCAATTGATAATACGTATGTTTTACCAACGCGTTGGACCACCATATTGGCTTCAACCATCGCAGCGGCTCGTTGACGCCGCTCATCCATCGTGGCCTCAACAGAGTCCTTATTAAACCACGAAGAAAAGTCGAAGGCTTGGCGAACCATAGAAATCACGCTTGCAATTGCGGACTTTCCACCATCCATGAACGCAGGATTGTTCGTTAAGTTGAGCTTGTCGACAACGGCCAAGGAAATCGTATCGGACTTAAGGACCTCAACTTCACTCAAGACCGTTGGCTCGTCATTCACCGGCAAACCGGCATCCGACATTCTACTGAGAAGAACTCCGTTTCCCTTATCAATGAGCACACTTGAAGAGGCGGTGAAATAAGGAACTGCCGTTAGCAGGTAGACCGCACCCAGCGCAAACGCCAGCATCACGGACGCAGCAACGACGAACCACTGTCGGCGAACAGCCGCCAGCAAGTTATCGAGGTCCAGTGCGTCCGTGTTTTTCTCTTCTGACCAATCTTGGACCAGACCGGCGGAAACTTTGTCAGGCGATAGCATTGTTCAGAGTACTCCTGTCACTATGCCCAAAATCCAGCGACATAAAACAGCAATTTCAATTTCGACTAACCGCGTTGATTATTGTCGTAAACGACTGGCCGCCATTGTTGATCGTGAACGATCTCGCGCCTCGAGCAGAAGAGAAGTTCAAGGTCGCGGTTTCAGTAGATACGTCACCGGTCGTTCCCGCCGTACCGCCTTGCGCACTGCCATTGCTCGTAATGCCTGTTGCCTGACTTGCCCCCGCAGTCGCGGCCCCTGGACTACCTAAAGCCGCTGTCGCAATGTCGCCGGATGCTGCAAGGAATGCAGTTTCAACCTCACTTAAACCTGCCAGAGCCACTTTCTGCTGAATAAGTGCAGCAAATTCAGGATCCCTGGCCACGCAGGCAGCGGCGGCCCTTGCAAGCCCGGCACCTATCGCACCCCTCTGATCGACGGTAGCAGTAGAGGCAAGAGACAAGAGTGGGTCGATGGTGGCGCTGCTCGAACCGGCAAGGCTCCGAACATAGTTTGCCATGTCGAGGCCACCTGCAGGAAACGACACCAACAACTGGGACGACGTTTCCAGAAATGCAGCCACGTCGCTGCTTGCAAGCAGGGCCGGTGGTTGGAAGCATGATGATGCAGGCGCGGTTTGCGCAAACGACGGCGCTGCGCAAAGTGCGAATACCAATCCAGAAAAGGTATACTTCAAATACATTCTCAAAACCATTTCAGAGCCTTTGTTCAATAAATATACTCTGTAATAAAATTCCGAAATCCCCACAACATACCGACCGGGGCTTTCAAATATTAAGATTAAGACGGCTATCTCAACTCTCTGATTGCATCGCGGGTTGTTACCGCGTCAGAAGTCGTACCTGCAGCTGTTGTTGTCACCGAGTTGACGATATCGAGGAACTTCAGCAATTCAACGGAATCAGAGTTCGAAATATAGATGACATCCTTGTCTCTCATGACAAACTGCTGAGCAACAAACAAACCTGACGGATCTTTCAGGCTTACACGTAGAATAGTCGGCACCATTTCGCCGGTGAACGCCTGAACGTTTGCGCCCATCTTTTGGAGCGTTGATTTCTCGACGAAGCGATAGAGCATAACCTGGGCTGGATCTGCGCGATCGTCGCGCAATCCACCAGCTTTTGCCAACCCTTCACCCAATGTCAAATTAGAATCTGCGAAGTCAAACCTGCCACTTGCACCGGCTGCACCGAAGGCGAGGAAGGTCCGGCGTTCGTGGTTTGCAAACACAGTATCTTCAGGCGCAAGGAAGATGTTCTCCCTCGGGTTATCAAGCAAGGTCTGATAGGAAACGGTAGCCGTTTTGCCACGACGCTGAAGAGTGACATTCGTCTCGATGGCCGGCGTAGAAAGGCCACCAGCCTCGGAAATCGCGTCAAGGATACGATCTCCTGCCGGTGTTAATTCGAGTTTTGTAGGCTGATTGACATCACCCAGAACAGCCACCAAACTCGATTTTCTTGACACCGTAGAAAGAACGACCTGGGGCTCAATAGCACGATTTGCAAGCAGATCTTCGATGTTCCGTTCAACTTGCTCTTTCAGCTGCCCCGCGGCTCTGACCCTCCCGGCATATGGCACGCTAATTGTACCATTGCGATCGATCGTTTGATTTGGAAGCGTAATGTAGTTTCCAGGACGGCTTCCCGCATCAGCAGGAACGAAGAGACCACCTGCCTGCGATTCGAAGATCGATACCTGGACGACGTCACCGAAACCGAGTGGGATATCTGGTGCCCCACCGTTTCCTCCGCCAAAGCTGTCTCGTATCGAGGTCTTCTTCTCTTCCTCAAAAAATGGAAGGCTAAATTTCGTCAAATCTACGAGAGCGTAGTCGGT
Organism: Agrobacterium tumefaciens; assembly: GCA_025559845.1. Classification (NCBI taxonomy): domain Bacteria; kingdom Pseudomonadati; phylum Pseudomonadota; class Alphaproteobacteria; order Hyphomicrobiales; family Rhizobiaceae; genus Agrobacterium; species Agrobacterium tumefaciens. The sequence goes on along the minus strand of CP048470.1, from coordinate 2,358,306 downwards.
TCCTACCTGCTTTTTTTGCCCTCCAGAGACACGGACTGTCGCCTGTGCTTCGATTGCACGATCGTCGGGGCCAGAACGCGGGAGCGTACAGCCAGAAATCGTAGCAAGTGCGATTACGGAAGCGCCAACCCGGCTAAAATGCATAAAGTTCATTGTGTCCCCAACTGACGCAATATGTCGTCACTTAATCCAGTAGCATGAGTATTGCTAAACTCTAGCCGCTTGATAACTCTTTCATTTAATGTTGCTAAGCAGCAACAAATCTTAATCAACCAAGTCAATTCAAGTAGGGCATTGATCACCCGTAGAATACAAAAGCCTGCTTTTTTCCGCCGAATGGCGCCCAAAACTATTCTTGTCGGCATTAGTACAGACCGAAATCAGGGCTGCGAAAACGACGGCGCAGAAACTCGCTATACCCGGTGTTTGAAGGGAGAAATCGACAAGCGAATGCGAAACGAGCAACAAGAGTATCGACGCGCCCAAAACCCCATAGGGGCCGCGACGCGTAGATGATAACCCTGCCCGAACAAAAGCAAATGCTAGCGCAGCGATACAAACTGCGGCAATGACAACGAACCCAATTCCAGCCTCGAAAAAGCCCTCAAGAAAGAAATTATGAGCGTGGTTCCAAACCCCGACGATGCCACACGCCGGATCACGGAAGGTCGGAAATAGGCTCTGGAAGCTGCCAAAACCGTAACCGGAAACCCAATTTGATAACCCGGCAGCAAATATCGAAGGTGCCACACAAAACCTGGAATCCTCGAAGCCCCTCTCGAGCATTCTGACGAAAACACGATCTCCGAGGATAGCTATCACCAGGCATACCACGATTGTGGCCGAGGCCACTCCGAGCACATTTCGCCAATTCACATGTGAAGGAGCTTTCAACCGTATGCTGCGCAACGAGAGTATGCCGCAAAGCAGAAGCAACGCGAAAAATGTCGCCCCAACCCCTCCACGTGACTTTGTAAGAACCAAGGACGTCAATACGACCAGAATCGTTGCTGCCAATGCGACGACCTTCAAGCTGAGCAGAGATCGAAATGGATCAGTTACTCTACGATTGATGCCTTGCTCTCGCGTACGGTTTAGGTTCTGCCATGACAGGAACACGAGTAATACAAGTGTGACACCGAGGAACGTGGCTGCACTATTCCGGTTCACGAAACTACCGGTGAGACTATCGATGTAAGCGGTTTTGGGACCTAGCATTAACATCGTTGGCCAGAAGATGAACTGGATTATTCCAACTGATGCCACGACAGTGCCCAAGAACGCAGCGGAAACGAGCCACTTCTTTGCGCCTTTAGTCGTTGCGCAAAGGTGCAAGCCAACCATGAAGGTTAGCAATGGGTACGTTATCGCCAGAAGCGTGATTTTGCTATCACCGGGCACGGCACTCAGAGCACCTGCGGCCCAGAACCCCGGCTGATCGATCAACCCTGCGAAAGTTTGGAGACCGGGCGGTGAATAAGACTGCAGAAATCCTGATATCAAGACGCATCCGAGCGTACCGGCGGTAATCATGTAATACGGGAGTAGGTGTTTAGGCACGTCTGATACCAGAGACGTTGCTATGCCGACAAAACACATACACATCGACGCAACGATAAGCGGCGGTGTGGAAGTCGATCCGAAGAGCAATACCGACATAGCAACTGTAGTCAAATAGACCCCAGTGATGCCCGTCTTTGCGTAGTCGATCACTATAGCCTTGTTGAAAGAACGCTTCGACAACAGTGTGCTTGACGAGTCATATCGGCCCTGAAAACTCATCTTTTTACGTCTTTCAAAATAAATAAATCGAACGAACTAAAAAATAAAAATCTCTCAAATAATACGGTCGCTTGATTACTCGATTCTTAGTACGCACTCAAAGCTGAAACTTTGATTCTTGTCCGCTGTGGCAGATGCCGCAACAAAACGAACCTTAAAACGACAATACGCTAGCGCGCGTTAGAATTGCACGGTCAGTCAGCGTAAAAAACGAGCACAAAGTAACACAACCCATAATCGAGCAATTCCTAATTCAATTGCCAATATTATAATTTCAAAATCATTAAAAGCGGCAGACAGCGACAAAAAACGTTGTGCCATTATCGGCGAGTTCCAACTCGCATAGCACATTCTCGAACGCAAATCACCTCTAATGGGCTATCTAAATTTTGACTGCACGCGACACTCATTTCCAAGGGGTGCGCACTCAAACAATCTTTGGTTGATTTGTATCGCACTCAGATATGCACGACGCCCAGTTAATGTTCGTTTGCACACGAAGACTTCAATGAACGCTTAGAATTGCGCCAAATTCACTGGCATACGGAGTCCGTGGTGCGAGCAGGCTGTCGAACCACTAAGTCGATATTCTGGTTCAATTTCCCAGCATAGCTTCGGCACTGCTCGCTTCGAGCGGTCTGCTGAAATAATATCCCTGCCCGAACGGGCATCCTGCGTTTCGCAGAAACATTGCCTGCTCTTCCGTTTCGATCCCTTCAGCGATCACATCAATATCCAGCGAGCTGGCGAGCTGGATCATGATCGAGACAATTGCGCTGTCCTTGGACTGGTGCGGCAAGTTTGTCAGAAACGATCGATCGATTTTTATGCACGACAAAGGGAATGTTTTCAGCATGCCAAGGCATGAGTAGCCCATTCCGAAATCATCAAGCGCGAGACTGACACCCATATCCTTGATGGCACGCATGATCCTGACGGATGCATCGACGTCCTGGATGATCAGTGTTTCGGTGATTTCAATTTCAAGCGACGATGGATCAAGACCGGTCTCGTCGAGCGCATCCCTGATTTTTGCCACAAGCCCGCTCTGGAACTGCCGAGGCGAGACATTGACCGCCATTTTTACCGGAGCAAGCCCCAATTGACGCCACAACTGCGCCTGTCGGCACGCTTTTTTCAGCACCAACTCGCCGAGCTCGACGATGAGGCCGGTTTCCTCTGCAAGGTCGATGAACTCGCCGGGACCGAGCAGCCCTTCGGATGGATGCTGCCAGCGCACCAGCGCTTCCACGCCGAAGATTTCACCTGTATCGAGATTGACCTGTGGCTGATAGTGGAGAACAAACTGATCGGATTCGAGTGCTGCGCGCAGTTCTTCGATACGCGTGAATTTCTTGCGTAGATCCTCCGCCATTTTGGGGGAGAACGTTACGATGCTGTCGCGACCAGCATGTTTTGCGCCGTACATGGCAAGATCAGCAGCAGCGACAATTTCTGCAGTTGTCTCGCCATGCTCTGGAAAGAGCGCCATACCCACACTGCAGGTTACCTTCATATCGTAGTTTCCAACACGAACGGGCTTGGAAACAGCAGACCTTATCTCTTCGAGCCTCGGTTCGAACCCATCTTGCTGGCATTCGAGTACGATGACAAATTCGTCGCCGCCAACACGCACAACGAGATCGCCGCGCTGCAGGACACGAGCAATACGTTCGGCTGTTTTCGCCAACAGCTCGTCGCCCAGACTGTGGCCGAGTGTATCGTTGATCTGTTTGAAATTATCGAGGTCCAGGAACCCAATCCCGACTGCCTTCGATGCTTTCGATGCACCTTCGAGGATTTCGGGGAGTTTCGTATCCAGAAATCGGCGGTTGGGCAGGCGCGTCAGCATATCGTGGTCGGCAAGGAACAGAATCTGTGCCGCGGCACGCTTTCTATCAATCGCGAGCCCTGCCATGCGTCCCGCGGCTGCTACAAACTCGACAAGACCAGCATCCGGGTTACGGTCAGGCAGCTTACACCAGACAAAACCGTGTGGCGCACCGTCGCTCGCAGGAATTTCGGAACCGAAGACGGATCCTTCGCTTGGGACGGTGATACCGTATGGCTGGTCAACAACCGAGATTGTATCGACAATATCTCTCGAGATCGTGCTTGTTTCAGAGGTGTAGAGCGTACGCTCGCCTGGTGCGGCATCATAGACCCGCACAACGCAATTGAGCCCCGATGCCAGACTTTCGATGGCTTCAACAAACTCAGCCAGAAAGTGGTCGATATCGGTCGCGGCAACGATCATTTGCAAAATGCGCGCCTGCGCCTGCAAAAGGCGTTCTGATGCTTTCTTTTCGGTAATATCGCGAGAAGCACCGACAACACCAACGACATTTCCGTTCGTATCTCGCAAAGGCACCCGCGACATCATCAGCCAGCGATCGACCCCGCCGCGCATCGCACGCTGCTCGAAGCCGAGATCCGGCTCACCGGTACGCATGACGCGTTCTTCCGTGTCCGGGATCAACGCAAGACTTGCGGCTTCGCCGTGGATGTCGACATCGGTCAAACCGATAAGTTCTTCGACAGAAGAAAATCCGTTGTTTGTGACGACGGCCCGATTGGCGAACAGGAAGCGCCCTTCCCTGTCCTTTGCATAGATCAGGTCCGGCACGTGATCGATCATGGCTTCAAGCAGTGCATGGCGACCGGAAACTTTTGTCACGCGCTCGGCCGTCACTGGTCCAGAGCTATTGGCATCCACGATAGCGTCTTCACGCCGTGAAACCGACGCCTGATCATCCAAGGTTGATTTCACATCACTGGAACTCACACGCTCCGCCTCACCGCTCACATCATATGGGCCGGATAGTAAGAATACAGGTATTATGTAAATGTGAACAGGCGCTACCAGTTTACGCCTCGAAGGGCGCAAATATTTATAGTTGCAGCGGATTATTGGGCAACAAATGCGCGAAGCGCGGCAGGAGATTTTCCTGCCGCGACCCGTTTGTTAAAGAACCGGTGTGGGGATCGGCTTACCCGCAAAATGGGCGTCGAGGTTGGCAAGAACGAGATCCGCCATTGCACGACGCGTCTGATGTGTTCCGCTACCGACATGGGGAGCAAGCACAAGGTTTTCGAACGCAAAAAGGGCCTCTGGTACGCGAGGCTCATCCTCGAACACATCAAGAGCTGCGCCACCGATGACGCCGTTCTTAAGAGCGTCAACAAGTGCTGCTTCGTCCACCAGAGAGCCACGTGCTACATTCACGAGGGTTCCCTGCGGACCAAGTGCCTTCAGGACACCGGCATTGACGATGTGGCGCGTGTCGGCGGTTGCGGCAGCAGCAATCACCAGTACGTCGCAGTTGGCCGCGAGTTCCTCGATTGTCGCATGGTATTCGTAGGCGACATCTCGCTTGTTTCTGGCGGTGTAGGAAATGCGTGCATCAAAGCCTTCAAGGCGTGTTGCAATCGCCTGACCGATACGACCAAGACCGAAGATGCCGTAACGGCGTCCAGTGACACGCGTTGAAAGACCCATATCGCCTTTCAACCATGCACCAGTACGGACATGCTGATCCGCACGTGGGAGCTGGCGAGCCTGTGCGAGAATAAGACCGAGTGCCAGGTCAGCAACGTCGGCGGTCAAAACATCCGGCGTATTCGAGACATGGTAACCACGGCGCTTTGCTTCTTTGAGATCAACCTTGTCGAAACCGACGCCGTTGATCGAAACAATCTCGAGGTTTGGCAGGCCGGCGCCAATATCTGCCGGCAGACCGATATGGCCGCCGGTGACGACACCACGGATCGCGGCACCTTTGTCAGCGAGGTATGCCGCTTTGTCTTCCGCTTCGAAGTAGCGATGAACGGTGAAGCGATCAGCGAGCTCCTTCTCCAGGGCCGGGATCAGCGGGCACAATTGCAAAATTTCGGTTGTCATCAGTCTTCCTTTTGCGCCGATGTTACTTCACATCGGCCTTTACGAATTGCCGGAGCTCCGGCGTTTGCGGATTGGCAAAGAGTTCGGCGGAGGGCCCCTGCTCCCAGATCGTGCCCTTGTGCATGAAGATGGTCTGAGTTGCGACGCGACGGGCAAACGCCATTTCATGGGTAACGAGGATCATCGTCATGCCATCCTTGGCGAGGTTTTCCATGACCGTCAGAACTTCTTCCGTCAGCTCTGGATCGAGCGCGGATGTGACCTCATCAAAGAGCATCACCTTGGGACGCATGGCGAGCGACCTTGCGATCGCAACGCGCTGCTGCTGACCACCCGACAACTGGTCCGGATAGGAATCGAACTTCTCCGAAAGGCCAACAAGCTGCAGCACTTCGCGGGCGATCGTCTGTGTTTCCGATTTCGCGACATCCTTGACGATGCGGGGGGCGAGCATGATGTTTTCGCCAACCGTGAGATGCGGGAAGAGATTGTAGCTCTGGAACACGATCCCGACGTCAGTGCGCAACTTGCGAAGTGCCTTGGCGTCCTCGCCAAGTGCGTGACCTGCGATTTCAATGCGGCCGGAATTGATTTTTTCCAAACCGTTCATGCAGCGCAGGAGCGTACTTTTCCCAGAGCCCGAACGGCCGATCAGAGCAAAGACCTCACCGCGACCGACAGAGAGCGAAACACCCTTGAGCACTTCGAGCGCACCGAAGCTCTTGTGAACGTTTTCAACGATTACTTCCGGCATGAAGCCTCCTTTCCAGCCAACGAGAGAGCTGGGACAACGGGTAGCAGACGATGAAATAAAGAACCGCAACGGCGACGAAGACGCGGAAGGGCTGGAACGTAGCGTTGTTGATCAACTGCCCAGCTCTTGCCAATTCGACGAAACCGATAATCGATGCGATTGACGTATTCTTGACGACCTGGACGGCAAAGCCGACGGTCGGGGGTAAGGAGATACGCATGGCCTGCGGAAGGATGACGTATCGGTACTGCTGTGCCCTTGTGAGCGCCAGCGATTCCGAGGCCTCCCATTGTTGCTTTGGCACTGCCTGGATGCAGCCACGCCAGATCTCTGCAAGGTAGCCCGAGGCATAAACCGTCATGGATGCGCCAGCCGCAATCAGGGGTGGCAACTCAAATCCTGCAAGGCTCAGCCCGTAGTAGGACAAGAACAGGATCATCAGCACCGGAATGCCCTGAATGATCTGGATGTAGGTACCGGCGGCAAAGCGTAGAGCCTTGATATCGGACGTACGGGCAAGAGCAATCAGGAAGCCGACAATGCCTCCACCGACAAGTGCAAGGATCGTCAAGAGTACGGTCCATTGCAGGGCGGTCAGGAGGAATCCGAATTCGCTGAGACCGAAAGTTCTAAGTGTCATGACTGCACCTCCGGCAAAGCGGTCATCGTCCTTCGGGCAACACGGCGGCCAAACAGCCACATGCCAACAAGGGCAAGGACAAGCCGCAGGCAAAGAGCGAGCGCGAGATAGATGAGTGTGACGACGATGTAGACTTCGAAGGAACGGTAGGTCTGCGATTCCACGAAGGCCGCAGCGGCTGCAAGTTCATGGGTCGAAATCGCCGAGCAGATGCTGGATGCCAGCATCATCAGGACAAACTGACTACAAAGCGACGGATAGACCTTGGCGATCGCCGGAACCATGATGACATGGCGGTAGATCTGGAATTTTGTGAAACCCAGAGCCTCACCTGCCTCGATCTGCGACTTGTGGACAGCCTCGATGCCGGCCCGGATAATCTCGGTTGAATAGGCAGCGAGGTTGATCGTCATGCCGATCAGGGCAGCCGTGTCAGCACCGACACGAAACCCTAGCCCCGGCAGGCCGAAATAGACGATAAAGAGCTGCACCAGGAAAGGTGTATTGCGAATGATCTCGACGTAGGCGTCCACAAGTCCGCGGACGATACCGCCATTTATGGAGCGCAGTGAGGCCAGAAGAATACCAAATGCACAGCCGAGCACGATCGACAGGACCGACAGCTTGATCGTCAGCCATATGCCGTTCAGGAGCTCGTTTTGATATTGGGCGAGAGCGCCAAATTGAAACGTATAGGACATGCACCACTCCGTTGACATTTCCCGGCCCGCCGAAAGTTTTTATCCGGCGGGCACGCTGAAAGGCTCAATCAGAAGTTCGGCAGTTGCGGCATTGCGCGACCAGTCCACTTCATCGAAATACGGTCGAGGTCACCGGACATTTTCATGAGGTAGATGGACGTGTTGAGCCACTGACGAAGTTCGAAATCTTCGATTTTCGTGGCCATCGAATTGCCCTGCTGGAAGAAGGTAAATCCGACCTGCAGCCCGGCCTCAGGACGTTGCTTGATAATCGCTTCACCGACTGTCGATGGCAACGCGACCGCGTCAACCTGTCCGGCAAGGAGAGCCTGCGCGCTGGTGGAGTCGTCTTCGTAAACGACAACCTCGAGACCTTCGACATTAGCCTTGCGAAGAGCGGTTTCCTGAGACGAACCACGGTTCACCGAAACGCGCTTGCCCTTCAGGCTCTCCAGATTTTCGAACTTCTGATCCGGACCGGAAATAATATCCATGTTGAAGGCGCTGTAGGGCTGCGTGAACATGACGGTTTTCGCACGTTCACCGGTTGGAGCCAGTGTCGCCACCAGGAAATCGACCTTGCCCGTCTGGAGGGCCGGAATACGTGCCGGCGGCGTCAGCGGAACGAGTTCAACGGGTAGATTGAGGTATGTCCCGATGAGGTTGGCAACATCAACGTCATAACCGGACGGGTTCCCCTTCTCATCAACCATACCCATTGGCGGCGCGCCTGTCAGAACACCGATCTTCACCGAACCGCGCGACATGATATCGCTGATAGAGACGGCGTGCGCCGATGTCGTCGCAGCAAACGACGCGGCCGCAACACCAACTGCAATCGTGACGTTCTTCAAAAATCTCGAAATACTCATGGTTTCTCCTCCAACCCTGAAAGCCCCGTCCAACCATCGAACGGCGCCAAGAAAGACCGGCAAAATGTTCTCGATAACATCGAGGCTTCCTTCGCCATAAAACTCCTCCCAAGCGGACGAAAAGATGTGAAATAAGCGAATAATCCCCGATTTCAGCCCGTTTCCGACACGATATCGATTTTCCTCCGATCGACACCCTTCCCCGTTCTTGGCACGATGAATAATGCATGTTATCGGTATCATTGCAAGTACGAACTCAGCTATCACGCTCTGTTCAATTTTCGGGAGGAACCATGTACACGCGCTCAGCCATTTTCGAAGGCACAATTCACCCTGGACGAGAAGACGAGTTTTTCCGCATCGTGGAAGAGCGTCTTTTGCCGGTTTGGAAGAGGATGCCGAATGCACAGGCAGTCCGGGTTATGCGCACGCAGCGCACAGATCCCGATGCAGCACCGATCATCATGGTTCAGGAAATTGACTACCCCTCGATTGAGGCAGTCGAGGAGGCACTCGTGTCCCCGGTCAGACTGGAGGGCCGTGTCCTGACGGATGAGATGATGAGCATGTGTGACGGGCGGTTCTATCACCTCGTCTATAGCCGCGTCGCATAAAAACCGGTGCACGTCGCGTCTGCATATCCGACGTGACGTGCTTTCTCCCTTAGTCTTCGTGTATGTCTAGCCGAAAGCCGTTTGATATTCGGGAGACATGCCTTGGTGGAGCACACGCCCTTGGCCGCTGCGACAGTCGCATCCAAAAAAGCAACGATGAATGACGTCTCCAAACTTGCGGGCGTTTCGAAGATGACCGTGTCCCGCGTGCTTGGCGATCCCTCGCTCGTCTCTGAAGAGACCCGGCTGAAGGTGATGAAGGCCATTGAAAAGCTCGGATATGTCCCGGACCGGATTGCAGGTTCGCTTTCATCACGACGAACGAATTTCATCACCGCCATCCTGCCGACACTGACGAACTCAAACTTTGCTGACAGCGCACAGGGTCTTGCCAATGCCTTGCGCGCTGCAGATTACCAGTTGCTGATCGGTTACACGATGTACGACTTGCAGGAGGAGGAGCGCGTCATCAAGACAATGATGGAGCGTAGGCCAGACGCAATCGTTGTTGCTGGCACTGTCCATACAAAAGCCGCGAGTGAAGTTCTCGTGCGTGCGGGCATTCCGATCGTCGAAATATGGGAGGTGCCGGAGCACCCTATCGATCACGCTGTCGGCTTTTCCAACTACGAGGTTGGAAGAACGGCGGCCCGGCATCTCATGTCGCTCGGTTTTACCCGCATCGGTGCTTTAGGCTCAAGGGCAGACGGTGATGTCAAGGATTGGCGTGGTGAGGCGCGACTGCTTGGATTTGGAGCGGCATTGCGCGAGGCAGGCCTCTCAGACGAATTCATAACACGCGAGGGCCATGCACCGGTCTCTTACGACCACGGTGGCAAGACGCTCGGCGTCCTTCTCGAAAAGGCACCGGACATCGAGGCTGTTTTCGCGGTATCTGACATTTCTGCCGTTGGCGCACTCATGGAATGTCACCGACGAGGGATAGATGTACCCGGCAGAATTTCGATCCTCGGGTTCGGCGACTTCGATATCGGTAGACAGTGTTTTCCCGCGATCTCGACCATCCGCGTCGACGCCCAGATGATCGGTCGAAGGGCTGGGGAACTGCTTTTATCCATTCTGGAGCCAGAGAAAGATGCGACACCCCCGGAAAACGCCCGTATCGATGTTGGCTTCGAACTGATCATTCGGGATACAACCAAGCGCATTGCCGGTTGAGGTGCGCTCGCGGTCTGTCCATCTTGCCATAGACAGACCGCCACGCATCACGTGCGATTGGCGTATTAACGCGCACCCCATGTGTCGGTGAGACGGTAACCTTCCGGCCATGGATCGGAGGGGTCGAGCATGTGCTGGTGAATTCCTGTCACCCAGCCGCGGCCTGAAATCTCAGGCAGAACGGCCTTGCGATCACCGACCATCGTTTCGCCGAGAATGCGCCCGCTGAAGGTTGAGCCGATGACGGAGACGGCGGTCAGGGTCTCACCCTGCTTCATTTCCCCACGTGCGTGGAGCACGGCCATGCGTGCCGAAAGCGCAGTGCCTGTTGGCGAGCGGTCAACCTTGCCCGGTTGAATCGCAACCGCAGCTCCTGCCCTCAATCCTTCTGCAGTTCGCTCCACCCGACCTGCAAAGAGGCAAAACGAAAAATGCTTCCAGTCGGGGTTTTCCGGATGGCTGAAGCCAAGCGATTGGTTCGCGGCATTGGTGATGCGGACGCCGAGCCGGGCGATATCATGCGCCTCGTCAGGTTTGAGACTAAACCCCAGCGCCTCTGCATCCACGATTACGAAGCTGTCGCCGCCATAGGCTGTGTCGACAGTCAAGGTTCCAAGTCCCTCGACGTCAAGTTTCGCATCCAGCCGATCTGCAAAACTCGGCAGGTTCTGAACGAAGATCCGCTCTGCCTTACCATTTTTGCACTCGGCACGGACCCGGACAAGTCCGCCTGGTGCTTCAAGCACCATGTGTGTTTCTGGCTCCTGCATCGGCACAATCCCGCCATCGAGAAGCACGGTCGAGACACAGATCGAGTTCGACCCGGACATGGGCGGCGTATCTTCCGGTTCCATGATAATGAATGCGGCATCCGCATCGGGGTGCTTTGGCGGAACCAGAAGGTTGACATGGCGGAAGACGCCGCCGCGCGGCTCGTTCAACACGAAATTGCGCAGTGTCTGGTCACGGGCGATAAAACGGCTCTGCTCCCAAATGGTGTCACCAGGCGGCGGCAGAACGCCCCCAACGATGACATCACCCACTTCGCCTTCCGCATGAGCGGAGATCACGTGAACGGTTTTTATGCTTCGCATGAGAAATCCTTATGAAAGCCAGGTCGGAAGAGAAACGTTGGCGCGTCCTGTCAACGCCGCATCGACGCATTGAGCAAGAGATCCAAACCGGACGGCACGACCGCTAAGGCCTGGACCGTAATGCGCATATTTCCCGGAATTGGTCATCAGGGCGCGTGTCTTCGTTGGGAAAACCGGTTCCGATATCGAGCACCAACAGAGATCGGGAAGGACCTGGATACCGCTTTCTACGAGCCGCTGGAACGTGCCCTCATCTTTTGCCGCATCGATTACCTGTTGGCCCGCGGTAACGATCACTGCGACACCCGCATGGTGCTTTCGGCCGGCAAATGCATCCGCGAGCGCACGGCACTCGGCAAGCGAGGCATGCGGACTACCGATCGCCACGAGCTGAACGTCCTCCGGCCCTTCATTCAGCAACTTCCAGGCAGCGGCCATGTCACGATCGGTAATCGTCACGAAATCCGCCCCCGCAACGGGTGCGAGCGAGGCTTCGGGGGTGACCCCTTCGATATGGAGCATGGGTGATGCCGATGTTGTTCCAAAGGCCGCACAAAGCGCCTTGAGATCGTCCTTCGACGGGCGTCCTTCACTGAGGCCACGAAGTACGGGGATACAATCGGGCGCCGCCTTGCCTGCGAGATAGCCGACGAGCGGCCAGAACGCGTCATCGATGTTGGCTGGCAGGGAGACATCGATAATGCGCTGAGGACGCCGGTTTTCCTCCAGATAGACGCCAGAGAGCGGAGCACGTCCGGTGAGTGCAATACAGAGATCTAGAAAATCCGGATGCTTGGCGGTACGTGCGCCCAGCACGGTATTTGCAAAGATGACGGCATTCGATTCCGCCCAGGCGATTGATTCACCCATCCTTGGGGCACTGTCGAGGAGATAGGGTGAGCAGGTAAAAGTCGGACGGCAACCCATGCGGACGTAGGCATCGGCCAATCGCGCAGCAGGATCGCCGAATGTCGTCGGCACGCCCTGCGACTGCCAATTCGACTTGTCGACGGAAATCGCATTCATGGTTGTGGGCACGCGGACTTTCGCGCCCATTTCAGCCATCTTCTCCGCGAAGGTCAAGTTGGCAGGGCTCGCGTAAATACAGCCGTCAATGTGCCCCTGGGTCACGTCGACAAGACCTGTGGCCCCTTGCTGTGCAGCCATGGCAACGATGATGCGCATCGCCTGCTGAACGGCAACCCCATCGCGGCCATCGAGCATGGCACTGTCGTCTGGCGCGAGGTCAAGGTCGCTCGTGGCTGGCGGCGCTAGAGGTAGCGAAAAATCACCACTCGATATGGAATGACCGTCAATCCGGACTTTTCCTACGCCAGAGAACTTATCAAAACTCTGCTGATCAAGGCGCACAACCGGCATGGGGCTGCCGAACATTTCGCCAGCAATCAGCGCACCAAGCGTCAGGACATCTTCGGCTTCGCAAAATACCAGTGCAGCAGGCCCGCGGCCGGTAAGGATCAAGTCAAGCAGGACCCCCGAGCCTGTGCATGAGCCGCGGCTCGTCGGCATGAAAAGGATGGCGCCCGTAAGGCTCTCGTCATGCAGCGGATGATGCACATCAATGACCTTGCCGGTGGCTGGATCGACACCACCCCAGAAGCTGAGCGCTTCGGTTGTCGCAATGACCTGGCCTTCCGCTGAGCCTCGAAGAATACTTTGTGCAGCCACAATATCTGAAGTGTGCGCGACCATCGAAATGCTCCTGTCAAAAACGCTGCGGCGAGAATGGCGCCAAATCCACTGGTGGCTTTTGGCCGGTCAGCAGGTCTGCAACAATGCGAGACGTACCCGCCGATTGTGTCAGGCCCAGATGTCCGTGGCCGAAGGCATAGACAACACGGTCTGACTGCCGTGCGTGACCGATTGCAGGAAGGCTATCTGGCAAGGATGGACGGAATCCCATCCATTGCCGGCCGCCATCCGCTTTCAGCCCAGGAAGGAAAGCCCTGGCCTTATTCAAAAGGGCTTCCGAGCGTGCAAAATTGGCCGGCAGTTCCAGCCCGCCGAGTTCCACTGCGCCTCCGACGCGGATGCCACTCGTCAGTCTCGTGACGACAAAACCGTGTCCGCCAAAGGTAATCTGCGTACGAAGGTCAAACGCCCCGCCTGGCAGCGTGGTATTATAGCCCCTCTCGGTTTCGAGCGGTATTTTTTCGCCAAGGGAACGGGCAATTCTATGGGAGAAAGCACCTGCTGCAACGACGACCTTTGCGGCTCTCAACTGGCGTCCATCCAGGCCTGTAGCCTCGACCCCATCACCCTCTATACGAAGGCTAGTGACGTCAAGTTTTTCAATCGTGCCACCGGTGGCACGGAAATGTTCGGCGAGAGCGAGTGTATAGAGTTCAGGGTCTGCGATTGAATACCAGCCTGGCGTAAAGGTACCGCTTATAAACCTTGGCGCAATACCCGGTTGGATTTCGGCCATCTGTTCCGCATTGAGGTGCCTGAATTCAATGCCGTGGCTGGCTCGTGCCTTCCATCCAGCCAATGAAGCTTCAAACTCAGCCTCGCTTTCATAGACCTGAAGATTTCCCTCCTTGCGCAGCATGGAGATTGTGCCGGTTTTTTTCAAAAACGGTTCCAGCTCAGCTCTGGAAAGATCCATCATTGACGTCTGCGCGGCGGTAGAATGCTCGACCCGCGATGCAGCGCATGCCCGCCAGAACCGGAACATCCACGGCGCGATTTTCAGAGCATAGGCCGGTGGAACACTGAGTGGCCCAAGAGGGTCCATAAGCCATTTAGGAGCCTTCCACAAAATACCTGGCGAGGCGAGCGGCAGGATATCCGTGAAAGCAAACGCCCCGGCATTCCCGGCGGAAGCACCGGCGGCAGGCCCCTGCCTGTCAACGACAATAACGGAAAGGCCGCGTGCCTGTGCGGCGATTGCCGCAGACAGGCCAACGACACCAGCCCCAATGACGAGAACATCGGGACTGGTCATTAACGGACGCTCGCGAGGAACTTCTGTGTTTCTGCCTGTTGAGGTGACCCGAAGAGCTGCTCGGGCGTTCCAATCTCGGCCATGACCCCTTGATGGAAAAATGCGACGCGGTTCGACACATCGCGCGCGAAAGCCATTTCATGGGTGACGCAGATCATCGTCATCCCCTCTTCAGCGAGCATTTTCAGGGTATCGAGCACCTCGCCGACGAGCATAGGATCGAGTGCCGATGTCACCTCGTCGAACAGCATGTATTCTGGCGACATCGCAAGCGCGCGGGCGATTGCCATTCGCTGCTGCTGACCGCCAGACATCCTGTTCGGATAGACTTTCAGTTTCTCGCCGAGACCGACGTGGGTGAGTTGCTTGACTGCAATCTCTTCTGCCTGCTCTTTCGAAATCCCAAGCACTTTTCGCGGTGCCAGCATAACGTTTTCCAGGACCGTCAGGTGGGGAAAGGCGTTCCACTGCTGGAACACGATGCCGACCTTGCGGCGTAGCCTGTTCAGGTCCGTCGTCTTGGCGTGAACCTCGGTCCCGTCAATAACGATCTTGCCGCTGTCGATTGGTTCGAGACCGTTGATGCAGGTGAGAAGTGTCGACTTTCCAGAGCCGGAGCCACCGATGATGGTGACTACCTCGCCTTTGCTGACGGTGAGGTTGATCCCCTTCAGAACCTCCAGTGGGCCGAAGGATTTACGGACGTTTTCGATCTCAATCATTGGGGGACCACCGTCTTTCGAGATACCCGCCGAACCGGGCGATGGGGAAGCTGATAATGAAGTAGATGGCACCGCAAATCAGAAGGATTGTAAGCGGTTCCTGGAGGCGGGTGACAAGGATTTGCGACGCCCGCAAAAGCTCGATCAGGCCGAGCCACAGCACAAGTGCAGAATCTTTCATGACACCGAGTGTCAGACCGATCCACGACGGGAGTGACACGCGGGTAGCAAGCGGCAGGACGATATAACGCATGTCCTGCGACCACGTCATGCCGAGAGATCGGCAGGCACGCCTTGTATTGGACGGCACTGAGGAAATACCGCCGCGGACGATTTCTGTGCAATAGGCTGCGGTGTAAAGCGACAGCACGACACAGGACGTGGTGAAAGGCGGCCAGCCAAGCTTGGCGATCGACTGAAACGCATTGCCGAGCACGAGTTGGATGAGCAGCGGCACAGAGCGGAACACATCAAGCACGAAGGTCAAAGGCAACGACCAATATGCACCGAGCTGAACGCGGATAATACCGAAGATAATCCCCATGACCGTACCTGCCGTAACGGCAACTGCCGTAACGGCAAGGGTCATTCCTGCCCCTTTGGCAAGAAAGGCGAGATCACTCCAGGTGAGAGCGGTTTCGAACATGGCTCACCTCTCTCAGTAACGGAACAGACGCCATGCCAGAACCCTGGCGGCGAGCGTGACGATCTTGGCAATCACGTAGTAGATGACTGCTGCAAGTGCGAAAAATTCGAAGGTGCGGAATGACTTGGCATTCAGCGCCTGGGTAACACCCGCAAGGTCGGTATTCATTCCCACAGTCACGCCAAGCGAGGTCATGAGGATTGCCCAGACCATCTGGTTGGTGGCCGGCAAGAAAGCGACACGAAGCATTTGAGGGAGAATGATCAGACGGAAGGTTTGCATCGACGTCATCCCAAGCGATCGGCCAGACCGGGTCTGGGTATCGGGAATGGCTTTCAAAGCACCGCGGAAATTCTCCGCGAGATAACCGGCATTGTTGAAGGCGATGCCAACGAGCAGAGCCGTGTATGGGCTGAGGTGGATACCGAAGTTACCAAGGCCGAAATGCGCCATGTAGATCTGGAACAAAGCCGGCGTATTGCGGGCAATTTCGACCCAGGTCGCGGCAAACGCGCCAAGAGCACGATTTTCCGATAACCGGAACAGGGTGAGCATGATTGCGCAGGCCAGCCCGATCACCATGGAGAGGATCGCGATCTGGAGCGTCACCACCGCACCATCCAAGAGCTGCGGCAAAGCCTTCAGCGCCTGGTTCCAGTGGAACGTGTAATTAAACATAACCGTCTCACCTTTCAGAAACGATCAACGGCGCGATCATGTTGATCGCGCCGTTTCAAAAAGTCCTGATTAGCGATAGACGCCGTTAACAGCGAGCGACGGCGCTTCGCCGCCCACCCACTTCTCGTAAAGCTCGGCGTAACGACCTGTACGTACCTGCTGGTTGATGAACAGGTTCAAGTAGTTGATGAGGCCGTATTCGTCGCGGTTGGTGAAGAGCGCAACGTAGTCGATATCGTAGGGCGCCTTACCGACAACGGAGATACCGCCGAATTTGCCGCTCTTGACGTTGGATTGCGCGACAGTCGATGTGGAAACCGTTGCGTCGATCTGACCCTGGCTGAGCGCAAGGAAGACATCGGCTTGTGTCTGATAGGGACGGAACTCGCCAGCACCCCACTCCTTGACGGAGTTTTCAAGTGCAATTGCTTCAAACGTACCTGCGGTCGCGCCGACTGTCTTGCCCTTCATGTCTTCGAAAGACTTGATACCCGACTTGTCGTTGGCAGTGACAGCCATTTCGAATGCAAAGTACGGAACGGTCATACCGACAGTCTTCGCACGCTCCAGCGTATCGGACGTCGAGGCAACGCCCACATCAACACGCCCAGACATCAGAGCCGGAATACGCTCTGGGAAGGGTGTTTCGACGATTTCGGCAGTAACGCCGAGCGCCTTGGCAAGATCGTTGCAGTAATCGACGTCGAAGCCTTCCGGATTGTTGTTCGCGTCACGCGAACCCATCGGCGGGAAATCGAGCACAACAGCGCAACGCAGTGTACCCGAGGAAATGATGTCGTCGAGTTTGTCGGCCTTGGCCGGTGTCATGGCGGATGCGGCGGCCAGCAGGCCGGCGAAGATGACCGTTTTTCTCATTCTTGATTTGCTCCCAGCAATTGGTCTGCCCTTGAAGGCAAGAACACTATTTCCTCAAGAATACGAGAAATCAACATAAAAAATACAAAACGTATACAAAAAGAATTTTTGCACCTGCGAACAAGACGTGGCCGTCTGCACGAACAAACGGAACTAACGCTCTGAAAACAGACATGCTTCCCTGCGGCTGGACCAGCGGCATGCCGTTTGTCCATCCGACTTCCTGACCATGCCGGCGACACATCCGCTGCGAGGAACGCTTGCCTCCCGAAAATCGCGCGTTGCATCACATGTAGCTTTGTATACTTTATGTATCCAGAAATACACGAAAGACATTCCAGAGGTAATAATGACAGGTCAAACGAATCTCACGATCACTGCCCTTAGCGAACGGGTTGAGGCGATTTTTCTGAAGGCCGGACTGAACGCGATCCAGGCCGGGGCTCTTGCAAGGGTTATTGTCGCGGGAGAGCGCGATGCCTGCAAATCTCATGGTATTTTCCGGATTGAAGGCGCGCTGCGCACCGTGAAGGCCAAAAAGGTCAAGCCGGACGCCGTGCCGGAAATACTGCCCGATGACGGTACCGCGATCGTCAAGGTCAACGCCCGGGGCGGCTTTGCCAATCCCGCTTATGAACTCGGACTTCCGGTCCTGGTGGAGCGTGCCCGCCGGCTTGGCGTCGCAGCGCTTGTGATCAACGACTGCACGCATTTCTCGGCCCTATGGCCAGAAGTCGAGGGATTGACGACGAACGGCCTCGCCGGTCTTGTCATGTGCCCGAGCTACGCAACCGTCGCCCCGACTGGAGGCAACAAGCCGCTTCTTGGAACCAACCCGTTCGCGTTCGGGTGGCCGCGCAAGGATCAGCCACCCTATGTGTTTGACTTTGCCACCTCTGTTGCGGCACGCGGTGAGATCGAATTGCACCGGCGCGCTGGCAAGCAACTGCCGGAAGGATGGGCCATCGATCGCGATGGTAACCCAACGACGGACCCGGATGCCGCCCTCGACGGCTCGATGTTGCCTTTTGGCGGACACAAGGGGTCCGCAATCGGCACGATGATCGAACTTCTCGCTGGCATCATGATTGGCGACCTGACAAGTCCTGAGGTCCTCGACTATCTCGGCACAACCACACTCGCACCGTTCCACGGTGAATTGATCATTGCCTTCTCGCCGGAAGCCTTTGCAAAGGGCCGCCCTGGAGATCCGTTCCAGCGCGCGGAAATCCTTTTTGAAGCGATCGTCGGACAAGGCGCCCGCCTCTCGTCAGGCCGCCGTTTCGCCGCAAGAGCCAAATCCGAAAGCGAAGGGATCACATTGACAGAAGCAGAGCGATCGAGCCTCAATCACCTTCTCGAAAGAGGTCTAGATGCGGTCTCGTGACCGCTTATCTCGCAAAAAACGAAGGGCCCGCATGACGGGCCTTTCTTTCGCGCGACGATTTGATGGGGCCTCGGCACCGCACCGTCCGTGACAACCTGCCTGGGACTTAACTAAACAGCATTGACGTTCGTCATGCCAAAGGGCCCCGGACCAGAGCCCGGAGCCATAAAGCGAAGAGAGCGATGAGCTGGCGATCAGGCAGCCTTGCAGGCCTGCACTGCACCGGGTAGCTTGCTCCAGTCGGCATACCAGCTGTTGAACAGCTTGAACTGTGCCTCTACGTAGCCACGCTGGCTGTCGGACAGAACATCCGTTTCATTGAAGTGCAGCGAATACTCCTTGTCTCCCTTCAGCACCATCATGTGCTTAAAGTAGAGAACGAGATCTGGGCCTTCGTCGAACGACGACAGTACGGCCAGTGCCTGCTCGAGTTCAAGCGCACGTGCGCGCGCATCGGCATCGCCCTTCGCGGCAGCCTGCGACAGATTGCAAAGGTGGATGACTTCCTTCGGGAGAACGTTACCGATACCGGTGATCGCACCCGTCGCACCGCAATTGACGAAGCCGTGGAAAACGGCCGTATCAACGCCGATCATCAACGTAACCTCATCGTCACGGCTGGTAATGTTTTCGGCAGCATAACGCATGTCTGCCGGGCCACCGAATTCCTTGAAGCCGACGAGGTTCTTGTGTTCTGCGCGCAGCGCGAAGAAAAGATCGGCGCGCGTTGCAAAACCATAATACGGGCTGTTGTAGATCACAGCAGGAATTTCAGGGGCGGCAGCAAGGATCGCCTTGAAATGTGCTTTCTGAGCGGAAATGACCGAACCGCGCGACAG
Organism: Agrobacterium tumefaciens; assembly: GCA_025559845.1. Classification (NCBI taxonomy): domain Bacteria; kingdom Pseudomonadati; phylum Pseudomonadota; class Alphaproteobacteria; order Hyphomicrobiales; family Rhizobiaceae; genus Agrobacterium; species Agrobacterium tumefaciens. The sequence continues at coordinate 2,338,653 of CP048470.1, read as the reverse complement.
AACGCGCGGGATGACCATCAGCCCCTTCGCGCCAACCTTCTGTGCGTGCGCTGCATGGGCCACTGCGGATGCCGTGTTGACGGCACCGGTTCCGACGATCACCGGAATACCTGCCTTCACCAGGCGTTCCACGCCTTCCATGCGCTGTGCATCAGTCAGAAGCGGCCAGTCGCCCATCGAACCGCAATAAACAACGGCAGACATACCGTCCGCGATCAGTTCCTTGCCCTTACGGACGAGCGCGTCGAAGTCAGGGGTACGATCGTCCTTGCAGGGCGTCATCAGCGCAGGGATCACACCAGAAAAAATGCTGGCCGTCATTACAAGCTCCTCATCAATGTCTGTTCGTGGCTACGGGCGCGCGCCTGCGCCACCCTTTCGAAGGACACATTATCGTCTTGTATTTTATTTGTCGACAAGAAATCGACAAGTCAGAGCGATATTTCCAGTCGATCTTCACGCACCAGTAATTTCTGCACTTGCCGCACAATTTGCTCGGCATGCTCACGGGCAAGTTTCTCGGAAAGAACAATGTCGCGCGCGGCGATCGCGGCAATCATTTCATCATGATCTTCCACGTAGCGTTTCGGCAGCCGGTCTTCATAAGACTGATAATATAGCCGCAGGATCCGTCGTCCCTCATCAAGCAGGCGCTTGAAGAGCGTGATGAAATACGGATTACGGCCAGCTTCGGCGATTGCAAGATGGAGGGCTGCGTTGGTCGATATCATTGCGAGCGCGTCTTGCTTTTCGACAGCTTTAGCAAACTCCGCCTGGTGTGCGCGGATACCGACGAGATCCTCTGGCCGATGATACTGGGCGGCAAGCTGCGTGGTGACGCGATACATCAGCACCAACGCATCGAAATAGGTGTGCATGTTGAGGAAATCGATGTTTGACACCATTGTCGACCTGTTCGGCAACGTATCGATCAACCCCTCACCGGAAAGGCGAACCAGCGCCTCCCGAATGGGAGTCCTGGACATTTTGAACCGCTCGGCGAGTTGAACTTCATCAATAGGACTGCCTGGCGGCAACACCAGGTCGAGAATTTCGTCGCGCAGCAGATCGTAGACCATCTTTACGCCAGAGCCGCGCTTGCGCTCGGCAGAAGCACCTGTATCCTTCATCTTTGAATCCTTTTTGTCGACATAAAGTGTACGATCATATTTTTTTGTTATCAACGCTGACGACGCGCTCTTCACCGCTTATGGTGAAACAATCATGCGGCACAAATAAAAAAACCGTCGCGAAATTATCCGCAACGGTTGTTTTTTATTCGGAAAATGTCGGTTTGTGGCGATCAGGTCCGCAGGCCGGTTGCAACAACCGAAATCTTGAAACCGCCATCAAGGGTCGGGTCGAACGAAGCACCCATCACGACGTCGGTTTCTTCGCTGACAGCTTCACGGACAAGCGTCATTGCTTCGTCAATCTCGTAAAGGGTCAGGTCGTTGCCGCCCGAAATAGACACCAGCGCCCCGCGCGCTTCTTTCAGGGAAGGCTCGCCGAGCAGTGGATTGGCGATCGCAGCAGCAGCCGCCTCAGAAGCACGCTTCTCGCCCTTGGCTTGCGCCGTTCCCATCAACGCACGTCCACCGTTCTTCATGACATATCGGACGTCTGCGAAGTCGAGGTTCACAAGACCTTCGCGCAGGATCAAATCGGTAATACACCTTACACCGAGTGAAAGAACCTTATCCGCGGTCTTGAGCGCATTTTCGAATGTCGTTCCCGCATCCGCAATTCGCAAAAGGTTCTGGTTGGGAATGACGATCACGGTATCGGCGGTGTTAAGCAGATTTGAGAAACCGTACTCCGCTGCCCGCATGCGACGAGCGCCTTCGAAACTGAATGGCAGCGTGACGACACCGACCGTCAGGATGTTTTTGGCACGGCACGCTTCGGCAATCACCGGCGCAGCACCTGTCCCCGTGCCGCCACCCATACCTGCGGTGATGAAGCACATGTCGTAGCCGCTCAGGTGATCCATGATTTCGTCAAGGGAATCGAGAGCAGCCTGCCGGCCGACCTCTGGGTCGGCACCGGCACCGAGGCCGCCTGTCAGTTCCGAGCTGAGCTGGACCAGACGCGGCGCATTGGTTTTCTTCAGCGCCTGAGCGTCCGTATTGGCTGCAATGAAATCAACGCCACCGATACCTTCGGCGATCATGTTGTTGATTGCGTTCCCGCCACCTCCACCGACGCCGACAACGGCGATATTGGGCGTATTGCGGGCAATAGAGGCGTGCGGTGACTGGCTCATCGTCTGGTTCTCTTTTCTAAGTCTTCTCGATTCCGGAGCGTTGAGGCCGGAATGCCTGCGGAAAAAGGCGAAAGTCCGGTAGCAGGCATGTTTCTCCGACCACTTCCCCCGGATGAAAACCAAACCGAATCAACTGCTTCGCTTTCGCAGTTGATAGCCCAAAACCGAGAATGTTTACACTCCATTCACCATGTTTCTCTCAAATTGGAACGACCTGCCGTGAAAGGTGTTTGCCTCTTGCCGAGACTAGAGAGCACACAATGGAGGCAAGCATATGTTGGCGAACATTCTCCAGCACGGAAACGATTTGATGGTGAAGCAGCCCAAGGTGCTGATCGTCGAAGACGAGTTCCTGATTGCAATGGACATTGAAGATTCCATTCTCCAGGCGGAAGACGACGCTGATGTGATCGGCATTGCCAACCGGCTCGAACAAGCTGTCGCACTCGGTCGTGACGCCGACATCGCCTTTGTGGACGTGAACCTGGCGGACGGTCAAACAGGTCCAGAGATCGCCAAGCGCCTGTCTGACGACGGAGTGATCGTCATTTTCATGACGGCAAATCCAGAAGTGGTTGTTAATCTCGGGATCGGCGCAGGCGTTATTACAAAACCTGTTCCCTTCGACGCCGTCGAACAATGCCTGGCTTATGCAGTCGCCAAACGGAATGGCACACGTGCGGTGACACCTATCGGTATGATGGCATTCGACTGATGATGTCTTGAGAAACAAAAAAGCCTGCCGCGGGAGGAGGTGCGGCAGGCTTTTAAAAAGGTCGAACAGCGAGTTGGGAGGAGGTAACCGCTGTTCAGTGGGCGCCTCTGGGAGGAGGTAGAGACGGCCCGTTCACCAAAGGGACTGGGAGGAGGAGTGTCCGTTTGATGATGTTAAGATAGCATTTTCTTGCGCGTTTCCTAGGCACAACTGCGCAGCGCAGACATGCGTTATACGCATAACTCGATCAACGCGCATGCCCTGGAAATGCAAAAACGCCCGCAAAGCGGGCGTTTCAAACGTCATCTGGTATGATCGTAGCTTAGATCAGATACCGACAGCCTGGCGCGCGACACTAGCGATCTGGCTGCGATCGATACCCAGATCGTGCAGTTCACGAGTGCTCATACGGCCGAGTTCGTTGACGGTCTGACGATACTTGCGCCAGTTATTGAAGGAGCGTGCTACGTTCATGACATTACCCTTTCCTGAGGTTTGGTGACGTCAGTAACGTTTTCGTTCCGGCGTCCTTTGATGACCCCTATATGCTCGCTTTCGCGGCGATTTAACAGGCAGATTACGTCAACACACCCATGCGCTAAATGCAGAGGTCATTGCGAATCCTATGCGGAGGATTACCGGTTCGCCAATTCTTCAGCCACCTAAGGGCTAAGTTTACCGTCCGATCGCTCCGAAATCGGTCACAAGTACTGTGTTCGCATTGCTGATCTATCACACCAGCTGCCAAGAAACGGTACATGAAGAAATGACGAGGACGGCCCTTCAGCCGCCCTCCCCGATAGTTCACCCGAACGCCCGTCTTACTGCGAAAGCACGGCAGCTTTGATTGTATCGACATTATTGTTGATCATATCGATATAGGTTGAAGCGGGGCCGTCCATGGTCGAAAGCGCGTCAGAGTAGAGGGTCCCACGAACCTTGAGGCCGGTCTCTTTTGCAATCTGCTCGATCAGTCGCTTGTCGGTGATGTTTTCCACGAAGATCGCCGAGGCCTTATCTTCCTTCACCTGATCCACGAGCTTGGCGACATCCGCAGCAGATGCTTCCGATTCCGTTGATACGCCCTCGGGGGCCAGAAACCCTAAGCCATATGACTGTTCGAAGTAACCAAACGCATCGTGCGAAGTGATGATCGTGCGTTTCTCTTGCGGAATGGCGGCAACCTCTGTCTTCACATGAGTTTCGAGTTCCTGAAGCTTGGCAACATAGGCTTCCGAATTGGCCGTATATGTTGCGCAACCGGCCTTGTCTGTCTCGCAGAATGCGTCGGCAACGTTCTTAACGTAAATGATAGCGTTGCTGACGGATTGCCAAGCGTGGGGATCAAATTCGCCGTGATGATGATGCCCATCTTCATCACCGTGGGGATGGTCATGTCCGTGACCCTTTTCCGCCGCCTCATCCGCTTCTGGATGTGCGTGCCCTGCCGGTTCCTCAGAGAGTTTCAGTGGTTCAACACCCTTTGTCAGCTCGACAACCGGTGCCTTCGTTGCACTTGTTTCGATCAACCTTTTCAAAAACCCCTCAAACTCAAGCCCGTTTACAAGCACCACATCGGCTTTGCTGACGGCAACCGCGTCTGCCGGCCGGGGTTCATAGACATGGGCGTCACCATCTGGGCCGACAAGTGTTGTGACCGTCACTCGGTCACCGCCGACATTCTTGGCAAAGTCCGCAATGATTGAGAAGCTGGCGACAACTTTCAGATCTTCTGCCGACGCCTGTGTGGCCAACATCGTCGAAAGCGTGAGGATGCTTGCGCATGTGGCAAAACGTAACGTTGAAAGCACGGATATATCTCCTTTGAGAGTTTCTATTTCAGGTGGTCTTGAGGCGGATCGCGTTAACGGCATCCCGAACGATGCCGCGTGGCGCGAAAAGAATGGAAAGGACGTAGATCGCACCGGCAGAGAGAATGATCGCCGGTCCAGACGGCAAGGACGCGTGGTAGGAAAGAAGGAGGCCGGCGCAGGATGAAACCATGCCAATACCGATCGATACGAGGCACATGGGGAAAACACGGCTTGCCCAAAAACGGCTTGCGGCAGCCGGCAACATCATCAAGCCGACGGAGAGTAATGTCCCCAAGGCCTGAAAGCCGCCAACGAGATTGAGAACGACAGTTGCGAGAAAGAGGAAATGAACCGGCGCACCCCAACGGCTGACTGAACGCAGGAAAAGCGGATCAAGACACTCGGCAAACAGCGCACGACCGAAAAATCCCATGATCGACAGGCTGATGACGCAGATCCCCAAGATCAGACCAAGTGCTTCGTTGTTCAGGGCAAGAACCGTACCGAAAAGTACATGCATGAGATCGATGCTCGAACCACGCCACGATACGAGAAGAACGCCTAGCGCCAGTGAGATGAGATAGAACGCAGCCAAAGAGGCGTCTTCCTTCTGGATCGTCACGCGGGAAATTGCGCCTGCGCCTAACGCGACCAGTAAGCCCACAACAAGCCCGCCTATGGTCATCGGCAAGATCTCCAGGCCATAGAAAAGAAAACCGAGAGCAGCGCCCGGCAAAATGGCATGAGACATCGCGTCTCCCGTCAGGCTCATCCGTCGCAACATGAGAAAAACACCGACCGGACCACAACTGACAGACAGAAGCAGGGCGCCTGCCAGCGCACGCTGCATGAAGGCATAATCGAGGAAGGGAGCGAGAAACATGTCAAACAGCGGCATGCAAGCCTCGGACCGAGTGTGAATTCTGATAGGAGGACACTTGCTCGGCAGGTTCGCACCAGAAAGCAGTTTCGCCCTCGGTTTCGTAAAGCCGCCTTGCCTGACGTAACATGGCGGGCTGGAGAATCTCCTCGGTCGGACCGAAACCAACGAGACGACGTGCAAGAAGCATACATGTGGAGAAGTGCTGACGAACAATGTCGTAGTCATGGAGGACTGTGATGACGGTGCGGCCTTCTCCGATCCACCCAGCGATGACAGCCATTAGCTCGGCAACGGTCTTCTCATCAACGGCGTTGAAAGGCTCATCAAGAAGGATGAGATCTGCCTTCTGCAGGATGGTCCTGGCGAAGAGAGCGCGTTGAAGCTGCCCGCCGGAGAGCGCATCAATCCCCTTGCGCTCGTAGCCCGCAAGACCGACGGTCGCCAGCGCCTCGCTTATGGCACCTCGATCACCAGACGTGAACCGGCCAAGAAGGCCTCGTCTCGGCCACAAGCCAAGTGAAACGAGATCACGCACCTCTGCTGGAAAGCTGCGGTCCAATGCAGACTGTTGCGGCAGGTATGCGACAGAGACACCGGAAGCCTTAAGGCATTCACCCGAAAGTGGGGCGATAATTCCCGCTATCGACTTCAAAAGGGTGGATTTCCCCGAACCGTTCGCGCCGACGATCGCCGTAAGCGAACCCTTTGAGATCTCGGCATGCAGGCGCAACAAAGCGGGTTGTCCGTTATATCCTAAAGTCAATTCCTTGAATGAGAGGCAAGGATCGTCCATCGATCACTCCGTCGGGTATTCAACTGAGCCTCATCACTTATGTAATGTTATTACATTGGTCAATTGAGATGTAATGAAATAACATTAAATTTTGGAAATGATGCCTGTGGGCAAAAATCCCGCAGATAGCGTTTGACAGGATCGCATTCAGTTATGTTATTACATTACATAGATGAAATACGCCCAGGGCGAAAACAGTTCCCTGTGCGTAAAAACCAGGAAAAGAGATCGTGTTAAAAAAACTTCCAGTCACCGTCCTGTCTGGCTTCCTTGGCGCCGGAAAAACAACCCTCCTCAATCATATTCTTGCCAACCGCGAGGGTTTACGGGTTGCACTCATCGTCAACGACATGAGTGAAATCAACATTGACGCTGCCCTCGTCCGGGATGGTGGCGCCAATCTTTCAAGGACTGAAGAGCAACTCGTTGAAATGACCAACGGCTGCATCTGTTGCACATTGCGTGACGATCTCTTGACCGAGGTGCGGGCGTTGGCTGAGCAGGATCGGTTCGACTACCTGCTGATCGAATCGACCGGTATCGCGGAACCCCTACCTGTCGCGGCAACCTTTGACTTTCGTGACGAGGATGGACGCAGCCTCTCAGATGTCGCAAGGCTCGACACGATGGTGACAGTCGTGGACGCCGCTAATCTCCTTCAGGATTACAGCTCCTCCGATTTTCTGTCTGACCGTGGTGAAACGGCTGGTGACGGCGATAACCGCACGATTGTTGACCTTCTGGTCGAGCAGATTGAATTCGCCGATGTCGTAATCCTCAACAAGGTCGCCATGGCAACGACCGAACAGCTCGATGCAGCACGCAAGATCATCGTCGGGCTTAACCCGGATGCCAAGCTCCTTGAGGCCGATTTCGGCCAGGTGAATCTGAAGGAGGTTCTGGGGACTGGCCGTTTCGACTTTCAAAAAGCAGAAGAGCATCCCTTATGGTTCAAGGAATTGCATGGTTTTAAGGACCATCTTCCCGAAACTGAAGAATACGGGATACGCTCTTTTGTGTATCGGGCGCGCAAGCCGTTCGATCCCGTGCTCTTTCAACGCTTTATCGATCGCACCTGGCCGGGCGTGGTTCGTGCAAAGGGTTTCTTCTGGTTAGCAACACGCCCCGATTTCGTTGGCGAAATTTCCCAGGCAGGTGCATTGGTACGCACCGGAAAAATGGGGCTCTGGTGGTCTGCGGTACCCAAAGAGCGCTGGCCGCGCGAACCCGAATTTCTTGCTATGATGAAGCCATATCTCGATCCGGTTTGGGGCGACAGACGGCAGGAGATCGTGTTTATCGGCGCAGACCCGATGGACGAAAAGGACTTGCGAACGCAACTCGACGCATGCCTGATCGATAGTGCATCTTTCAAACCCGACGGCTGGCGCCATCTCGCCGATCCGTTCACATCCTGGGACCAGCATACGGCGTGATGTTGCCAGGGCTGGCGGCGGCGCAATTTGGGAGCGCCGTCGCGCGCCCTACCCCGGTCGGACGCAAGGCGGATGTTTCATCGAGCATCCGCTTGGGGCCCATGCAGCGCAAGCCGTGCAAGGTCATCAAGCGCCGACCGGATCTGAGGCCAAGGAAACCCGGAGCCGTCTGCCCGGATATTTCCTTTGCGCAATACAGCGTCCAGCTTGGCCGCGACACCGACGAGAGATGTCGCAGGTGTGGTCGCCATGGCATCGACCAGATCTTCGGCTCGATCCCCAGCTTCCCGCTCGGCCTGCATCATCGCGGAATATCCAATTTCCTGATCGGCCTTATCCCATCGCAACTTGTGAGCTGCGAACTCAGCTTCCGCCTTGGCGCACGCGGCCGCCTCCTCAAGCTCGAGACGCAAAAATTCATGGATGTCCTCAAGCGAAAATACAGTCACTTGTTCGCCATCGGAGAACGGGATTATGGCACGAGGGAAGCCAATAGTTTCAACGAGCTGCTGTTCCAGACCTTGCTGCCGATGGCAATAATTTCGTGTCAGGTGGTGGGCATCTTGCCATTGGTGCCACAGCGCCACGACAGGGTCCGGGGGGATTTCTCCTGCAATCGTATTGTTGGTGAGGGCACAAGAGCCCCACGTTCCCAATGCCACGGCGGTACCGCCAAGTACCGTCCTGCGGGTGACGAAAGGCAAAGTCGTGCTATTGTCAGAATCAGCCATGCGCTGAGCTCCTCGCAGACCAGTTGTGGTAAGGCCGTACACGATGTTGCGAGCAACTTGAGCGGCCGCAGCGTATTTACAAGCACAATTTAATGTCATTTTTCATGACATTTGCAAGCGGAAATGACATGAAAAAGGACATTTATCCCGCACAAATACGAGCAGCCCGAGCGTTGATTGATTGGACGCGGGAAGACTTAGCAGTTGCATCCGGTGTGACGGTTCGAACTCTGGCCAGACTCGAGAGCGCACAAACTATCGCGCGGCAGACAACGCTCACGGCGCTGTCGACCGCGTTAGAGACCGCGGGCGTTGAGTTCATCCCAGAAAACGGGAGCGGTCCAGGGGTCCGTTTGGCGAACAAAATTTCGCGTTGACGACGTGGGAGTTGATCTTCCACCCAGGAATGAGCGTTGATCCGTAAGAGGATCTCGGATCGCGCTCCCAGCCTTAACCGGCGAACGTCCTCATTTTAGGCTCGCCCCTCCAGGTAATGTTTCATCATCGACCTTGTCTGCTTTACATACGACGACGTGAGCGTTTGTCGGTATCGACTGCGCCCGGCCAAGCGGACTGCCATAACCTCACGCAGATGGATCTCCTGGCTTTCCTGAATAGCGCAGGTAGTCCGTCAGGGCCTTTTACTCGAGGGCACAAGTCAGACACTCAGAGAAAGTTCACCGTTAACAGCGCGAGCACAACGTAACGGCCGACCTTGGCGACGGTGACGAGGAACAAAAAGGGCCCGAACGGCTCGCGCATGATACCGGCCGCGACCGTTAGGGGATCACCGATCAGCGGTGCCCAGCTCAAAAGTAACGACCACTTCCCGTAGCGATGGTACCAGGCCTGGGCACGGCCAAGCGCTGCTTCTTTAACCGGGAACCACGACCGGTCGCGAAAATGCTCGATGCCGCGTCCCAGGAGCCAGTTGACAATCGAACCTGCGACATTTCCGAAACTTGCGACGACAACGAGTAGCCATATAGGATAAGATTTCAGGGATATCAGAGCGACGAGCGCGGCTTCGGATTGCATCGGCAGGATTGTCGCGGCGACGAAGGCGGCGAAAAACAAACCCGCATAAACCCCCAGGCTGGTTATCATTATCCCGACACTTCCCGATGATCACGTTACGTCAAGGTGACCTGACGCAAACGAAGTTCAGGGTCAAGCATCACGATCAACCTGCCCTAACGGAACCCCGCCATTGAAGCTCGGCATGCAGCAAGATTGACGGCGTCGTTTCGCCGAAATCCGGCTCGCGGCTTAGCCAACTGACTGCCGCATCGGCAATTTGGACCACGGGTTGTGCAAAGGTCGTCAGATCGTACGAGGTCCAGCTGCCCTGTTCGATGTCATCGAAACCGATGATGCATAGTTCGCCGGGTACGTCGATCCCGAACTTGTGACGTGCCGCATCCATGAAACCGCAAGCGACCAGATCAGTGACGCAAAAAACTGCATCGGGTCGCTTGGCACCGGTCATGATACGCTGCGCCAACACGACACCGCTCTGATATGAGGTCGGTCCATACCGCTCCACCTTGACTTCGATACCGTGTTCTCTGGCAGCGCTCAGGAAGCCTTCCTCGCGCGCCATCAGGCTTGGCGTCATTGCCGCGGAATTTGCAAAAGCGAAATCGCGACAACCGGCCCTCAGGAATGCGAGTACAGCGAGTCTTGCGGCTTCACGATCATCCAGATTGATGCGTAAAGGCCCGTCTTGCTGATCATCGCGATTGATGAGAACGAGACGCTGCCCGTTGCGAAGACACGTATCCGTGATCGATTTGTCAGGCATGCCAGAAAGGATGACCGATGCGTCAGCCCGGTAGCGGATTGCCTGCTTCAAGGCTGCCTCGACACTTCCGTCAGTCCGGTCGGTATCGATCAGCATTGCGACCTTACCTGCGGCTTGCAGCCGTTCCGTGAGCGCACGGATCAGGGAAGAGCGATAGGGCGTACTGAGATCTGAAACCACAAGGCACACAATCCCGCTTTCGTTGCGCATGAGACCACGTGCGAGCTGATTGACATGATATCCAAGCGCCTCGGCTGCCTCCGTGACGCGTCTGCGCGTATCGGGCGATACGCTGGCACCGGGCGTGAACGTGCGCGACACGGCAGAGCGCGAGACGCCAGCGTGCTCGGCCACTTCTTTCGCGCTCACAAAAACCTTGCGTTCCTTCATCACCCCTCACCGCTTCCAACATCAGCAATGCCATAAGATTGCAAAGCTGTGCAACAAAATGATGTCAGAGAGCGATCCCTATCATGGATTTTCATATCATTAATGATTGACATCCCGCTTACCATGAGGAACTCTTTGCACACGCTTGCAAAGCGTGGGGCGTGGAGGCGCCTTTCAAATCTGGGAGGAAATTATGGGTGCAGCGCATATTGCAGCAGCCGGTCTTTTGGCTGGTTTTGCCTTTCATGCAGGCACGGCCTTGGCGGCTGGCGACCTTAATCTCATATGCTCGGCAGATGTTGTTATCTGCGAACAGATGAAGGGAATGTTCGAGAAGGAGAAGGGAATTACCGTCAATATGGTTCGCCTGTCCTCAGGCGAGACCTATGCAAAAATCCGTGCAGAAGCGCGAAACCCGAAAACCGACGTCTGGTGGGCCGGCACCGGTGACCCGCACTTGCAGGCCGCATCTGAAAATCTGACGCAGGAATACAAGTCCCCAATGCTTGACCAACTTCAGGATTGGGCGAAAAAACAGGCGGAAAGTGCCGGCTACAAGACTGTCGGAGTTTATGCGGGCGCGCTTGGATGGGGTTACAACACCGACATCTTCAAAACCAAGGGCTACGCTGAGCCGAAGTGCTGGGCGGACCTATTGAACCCTGCCTTCAAGGGCGAAATCCAGATTGCCAATCCGAACTCATCGGGCACAGCCTATACAGCCCTTGCCTCGCTCGTACAGATCATGGGTGAAGACAAGGCGTTCGAGTATCTCGGCAAGCTTAACGCCAATATTTCTCAGTACACGAAGTCCGGGTCCGCGCCTGTGAAAGCTGCTGCCCGCGGAGAGACGGCCATTGGGATCGTCTTCATGCATGACGCCGTGGCCCAGATCGCCGAGGGCTTCCCGGTCAAGGCAGTCGCTCCTTGCGAAGGAACCGGTTACGAAATTGGCTCAATGTCGATCGTCAAGGGCGCCCGCAATCTGGAAAACGCCAAAATCTGGTATGACTGGGCACTCACCGCCGAGGTGCAGTCGCATATGAAGGATGCCAAATCCTTCCAGCTCCCTTCAAACAAGAACGCGGAAGTCCCCAAGGAGGCTCCGAAGTTCGAGGACATCAAGCTGATCGACTACGACTTCAAAGTCTATGGCGACCCCGAAAAACGCAAGGCGTTGCTGTCACGCTGGGATAGCGAAATTGGCGCAAAAGCCAACTGATCGCTGAGGTCTTAGAGGCGCCATTGGGAGACCTCGGCGCCTCCATCCACCCGATTTGACGTCGCCATCTGGAAGCGTGCGATCACGTGCGCGTTCATGGCATGCTATCAAAGGGCACTGCAATATGGATTACCGCAACCGGCGACTGGACTTCACGCTCTGGCTTGGGCTCGCGGCATTTCTCCTGCTGCCATGGTATCGCATCGAGAGTGGGTTTTATGCCTTCCGATGGGTTGCAGATTATCCTCTGGCGCCATCCGCATCACCGGCACTGCTGCAGGTCTTCCTGCACGGCAAATTGTGGCTCGCCTTCAATCTTACCCTCTTCCTCGCCTCATGTGCTGCACGCTTTATCAACGATCCGACGCTGCGTGCCCGGCTCCTGTGCTGGTCTGGATTGCTCGGTCTGTTTTTTCTTGCTTTGCAGGGGCTTGCGATTGGCATCACCGGTTGGAACTGGACGATCGCTGAAACGCTTTTTGGCCAGATCTCTGACGGCCAGCCATCAATGGGCGCCGGCGCCGTACTCGCTGCAATCTCCTATGTCCTTATTTTTTCATTTGGTCTCGCTGAACGTGGCGCGATGAAGGGCGACGCCTTCATCGTTGCGACAATCTCGGTCCTTATTTTCCTCGTCGTGGTTTTCGTTTTCTATCCGATCGGCAGCATGTTCGTTGGCGGCTTCCAAGATTTTGATGGCTCCTTCAATTCCGATGGTTTTTTTCGCAACGTCACTGACGGCTCAATCTGGAGCCTAGGCTGCATCACCGATGGATCGCGTTGTGGTGTTGCCTGGCGTACCCTCGTTCTTGCGATCATGACCGCCAGCGCGTCGACATTGCTTGGTCTTGCGTTTGCCCTGGTTGCGACCAGAACCCGCTTTCGGTTCAAGAAGGGGCTACGGCTTCTAACTGTTCTGCCGATCATCACGCCACCATTCGTCATCGGCCTTGCCCTGACCCTCCTCTTCGGCCGAGCGGGCATCGTCACCATCACACTTTCTGATCTCTTCGGGATTGAGCCAAGCCGATGGCTTTACGGTCTCACCGGTATCTGGATTGCCCAGGTGCTCTCGTTTACACCGATCTCGTTTCTAGTCCTCATCGGAGTTGTCGAGGGCGTTAGTCCTTCGATGGAGGAAGCCTCACAAACGCTACGGGCCGGGCGCTGGCGTACCTTCTGGGCAGTGTCGCTGCCTCTGATGAAGCCTGGCCTTGCCAATGCCTTTCTGATCGGTTTCATCGAAAGCATGGCTGACTTTGGAAACCCACTGGTCCTCGGCGGCAGCCACGGCGTCCTCTCAACCGAGATTTTCTTTGCGGTCGTCGGCTCACAAAATGATCCATCGCGCGCCGCAGTCCTCGCTATGATCCTTTTGTGCTTTACGCTCACGGCTTTCATCGCCCAGCGCTTCTGGCTAGCCGGGAAGAACTTTGCAACGGTGACCGGAAAAGGAGATTCCGGTCAGCATGCAGCCTTGCCAAAGCCGGTCTCTATTCTCGTTCATGTCATCGTCATTCCCTGGATGGCGTTCACGGCTGTCGTCTATGGAATGATTGCGTTTGGTGGCTTCGTCAAAACCTGGGGCCTCGACAATTCACTTACCCTTGATCATTACCGGCGCGCTTTTTCCTTCTCGGTTGTAGATGGCGGCGTCGCCTGGACTGGCGTGGCCTGGAACTCGTTCTGGACGACAATGGAGATTTCGCTAATTGCGGCGCCCCTGACCGCAGCGGTCGGTCTTGCGACCGCCTATATCATCGTGCGACAGAAATTTGCGGGTCGCGAGCTGTTCGAGTTCGCACTGATGATGAGCTTCGCCATTCCGGGCACTGTGATCGGCATCAGCTACATCATGGCCTTCAACTTGCCGCCATTGGAAATGACCGGCACGGCTTTGATCCTGATTGCCTGCTTTGTGTTCCGCAACATGCCGGTTGGCGTACGCGGCGGTATCGCGGCCATGTCTCAACTGGACAAGAGCCTCGATGAGGCCTCTATGACCCTGCGTGCCAACAGCTTCCGGACCATCCGACACGTTATCCTGCCGCTGCTGCGACCCGCGATCACAGCAGCCCTCGTCTACTCCTTTGTCCGCGCCATAACGTCGATCAGCGCAGTCATCTTCCTTGTTAGCGCGCAATACAACATGGCGACATCCTACATCGTCGGACTTGTCGAGAACGGCGAATATGGTGTGGCAATCGCATATTCCTCAATGCTCATCGTCGTGATGATCGTCGTCATCACCGGCTTTCAGCTCGTCGTCGGCGAACGTCGCTTGCGACGCGAAAATCGTGTGGCGGGCATTTCGTCTGCTCAATCGGAAACTCTGGAGAAAACGGCATGAACAATCGCCCCGGCTCGGTAACCTTCCAGAATGTCAAAAAGCAGTTCGGTGCCTTTACCGCCATCCACGATCTGTCATTGACCATTGAACCAGGAACGTTGGTGACGCTGCTTGGTCCCTCTGGTTGTGGTAAAACCACCACGTTACGGCTGCTTGCGGGGCTTGAACATCCAACCGCTGGCAAGATCATAATCGGCGGCAAGGACGTCACAATGCTGCCCGCCAATGAGCGCGACGTCTCCATGGTCTTCCAGTCCTATGCCTTGTTTCCACACATGTCGTCACTGGAGAACGTCGCATACGGACTGGTTTCGTCGGGGCTGCCGAAAACACAAGCGCGGCAGAAAGCTGAACACGGCTTGGAGCTCGTCGGTCTCGCAGGCATGGGGAGCCGGCTTCCTGCGGAATTGTCTGGTGGCCAACAACAGCGCGTTGCGGTCGCTCGCGCTCTTGTGCTCGAGCCACAGGTCCTTCTCCTTGACGAACCTTTGTCCAACCTCGATGCGCGTCTGAGAAGGCGTGTACGCAAGGAAATTCGTGACCTGCAACAGCGCCTGCAATTCACTGCAGTCTACGTCACGCACGACCAGGAAGAAGCGCTTGCCGTATCCGACAAGATTATCGTGATGAAGGACGGCAACATTGCACAGGCAGGAAGTCCGCGAGACCTCTACGAGGCGCCCGCGTCGGCGTTCATTGCCGACTTCATGGGGGAGGCAAACGTCGTCGATTGCAACGTCCAGGACGTCGATGGCGATAGCGCGATCATCCGTATCCAGGACCTGATCCACCGTGTTCCGAGCCGTCGCGCCAGAACCGGGCCGGCGCGCCTTGCCGTCAGACCCAACGCCGTGACCCTGTTTGAAGGCAAGGGTGATTTTACTGGGCATGTCACTCATGCGGCCTATCTTGGCGATCACATCGAGTACGAGGTTGAAACAGCGAGCGGAAAGCTTTTCGTTGTTGATTCCGAAGTCGAACGCCCCCTCGCCCCGGCAACAACGGTCGCCATTGGCCTCAAGCCACATGGCATCGCGCTTATTTTCGAACAGTAATCAGACGGATGATTTGAAAAATGTCTATTGCAAAGGCTCACCTCGAACCAAGATTTAGTCTCGCGAAGGAAGTAGCGGACGAAGCCGGTAAGCTGGCGCTCGAGTATTTCCGCAACCGTGAAAACCTTGTCATCGAGACAAAACGCGATCTGCAGGATGTCGTTTCTGTGGCGGACAGGACCGTTGAAGAACGAATAAAGGAGGGAGTACGCCTCCACTTTCCGGAAGACGGGTTCCTAGGGGAAGAATACGGGCTCA
This sequence comes from Agrobacterium tumefaciens, assembly GCA_025559845.1. Lineage (NCBI taxonomy): Bacteria > Pseudomonadati > Pseudomonadota > Alphaproteobacteria > Hyphomicrobiales > Rhizobiaceae > Agrobacterium > Agrobacterium tumefaciens. The sequence goes on along the minus strand of CP048470.1, from coordinate 2,322,936 downwards.
CGCAAGGCGTTTCCGGATACACCTGGGTCGTCGACCCGATCGACGGGACCAGCCCTTTCGTCAACGGAATGCCGAACTGGTGCGTTTCCATAGCGGTGCTTTTCGACAATGAACCGGTGATCGGTGTCATCTCGGCGCCTTGCCACGACGAACTCTATGCGAGTGCGTTCGGCATGGGAGCAACTTTGAACGGCAAAACCCTCAGGCTTGACCCGTCGCGCAATATCCGGAACTCGGTCACTGGCATTGGCGCCAACAATCACGTCACCCCCGCCTTCGTCGCTCGCATCGTCGAAAACCTTCTGGAGGCCGGTGGAAACTTTATCCGCAATGGCTCAGGTGCATTGATGCTGGCCTATGTCGCAGCTGGCCGGCTTGTTGGCTATTACGAACCCTACATGCACGCTTGGGACTGCATGGCCGGTTTCTGCCTGGTGCGCGAGGCCGGTGGATGGTTCCACACCTTCCCAACCGATGGCGACCGGCTGACAAGAGGTGCACCGGTCATTGCAGCCGCACCCGGCGCGAAAGACGATCTTTCTCGGATCGCCGGACTATGAGCTCGCAATGACGCCTGCTTGCGAAAGAATGACGGAGGCTCTTCGCTCCAGCACTTTCGTTTCAATCGTTCTGCTTTCTGTTGCATTTCTGTTGGAGTTCGCTTTTAATCAAACGGTTAACACAGAAGGACAGGCCGCAGCCTGATCGAGGAGGATCAACTGCGGTAAATAACTGTATCTTTTATGGTTTTCGAAACGGGAGGAATCACCTTGAAAAAAATGAGCTGCCGCCTGGCTGCGGCATCCGCGCTTTCGTTTTTTATCGCGTCAAGCGCATTCGCTGCCACTGAAATTCAATGGTGGCACGCCATGACCGGCGCCAACAACGAAGTCGTCGACGCATTGGCCAAAGAATTTAACGAGAGCCAGCAGGACTACAAAGTCATGCCGGTTTTCAAGGGAACATATCCTGAGACGCTGAATGCTGGCATCGCAGCGTTCCGCGCTAAACAGCCCCCAGCCATCATTCAGGTTTTCGATGCCGGTTCGGGCGTGATGATGGGGGCTGCGGGCGCAATCAAGCCAGTTGCCGACGTACTGAAGGAAGGTGGGTACACGTTCAACAAGGACGAATATCTGGCTGGCATCGTCGCCTATTATTCCAAGCCTGACGGCACGATGCTGTCCTTCCCCTACAATTCCTCTTCACCGATCCTCTATTACAACAAGGACACCTTCGAAAAAGCTGGCCTTGATCCCGCTAAACCACCAAAAACTTGGCCGGAGGTTTTTGAGGCTGCGAAAAAGATCAAGAGCAGTGGCGCCTCTCAATGCGGTTTCACCTCGACGTGGCTCACATGGATCCAGACCGAAAACTTTGCGGCCTGGAACAATGTTTCCTATGGCAGCAATGAAAACGGGCTCGGCGGAACGGATGTTAAACTCGCGGTGAACGCGCCTCTCTTCGTCGAGCATTTCCAGGCAATTGCCGATCTCGCGAAGGATGGAACCTTCCGATATGGTGGGCGCACATCCGAAGCAAAACAGCTCTTCATGTCCGGCGAATGCGGGATCCTGACAGAATCGTCGGGTGGTCTCGGTGATATCATCAAGACAGGCATGAACTACGGTATCGGACAACTTCCCTACTATGAAGGGCATGGTCCGCAAAATACCATTCCAGGTGGCGCAAGCCTCTGGGTCTTTGCAGGCCGAAGTGACGCCGAATACAAGGGCGTTGCCGAGTTCTTCCATTTCCTGTCCCAGACGAAGATCCAGGCACGTCTGCATCAGGTCTCCGGCTACATGCCTGTGACGATTGCCGCATACGAGGAAACCAAGAAGTCCGGTTTCTACGATAAAAATCCTGCCCGTGAGACCCCGCTTTTGCAGATGATGGGCAATCCGCCGACAGAGAACTCCAAGGGTGTACGTCTCGTGAACCTGCCGCAGGTCCGTGACATCATGAACGAAGAGTTCGAGGCGATGCTGGCCGGTAAACAGGATGCCAAGGCAGCGCTCGACAAGATCGTCGAACGTGGAGACGCGGCTATCAAGCAAGCTGCAGGCAACTGATCTGATCTCCACATCCGCCCGCTCCTGACAGGTGCGGGCGGCGTTTCACCTCATCAGGAGATCACCTTGCAAAGCGTAGTCTTCCCGAACAAGATTCTGCCCTATCTGTTGGTCGCTCCACAGATCATCCTCACAGTAATCTTTTTCTTCTGGCCGGCGAGCCAGGCTCTTTACCAGTCGACCATGCGTGAAGACGCATTTGGCCTCAGTAGCAATTTTGTCGGGTTCGCCAATTTCTCCGCCGTTCTCTCTGACAGCAGCTATCTTAATTCGCTACAGGTGACTGTTATATTCAGTGCCTTGACTGCATTCGTATCTATGGGCTTTGCCCTTTTGCTCGCAACGGCTGCTGACCGTGTCGTTCGTGGCAGGGGCCTCTACCGTACGATGCTGATCATGCCCTATGCCGTGGCACCTGCCGTTGCAGGCATGTTGTGGCTTTTCATGTTCAACCCTGCCATGGGCACGTTTTCCTACATCCTTCGACGCAACGGGATTGTCTGGGATCCGCTGCTGGATGGAAATCAGGCAATGCTGCTCGTCGTCGTTGCTGCCGCATGGAAGCAAATAAGTTACAATTTCTTGTTCTTTGTCGCTGGGTTACAAGCAATTCCTAAGTCATTACTTGAGGCCGCCTCAATCGATGGTGCTCGTGGTACCAGGCGCTTCTGGACGATCGTCTTTCCCCTTCTTGCACCCACGACATTCTTCCTTCTTGTCGTCAACACCGTCTATGCTTTTTTCGACACCTTCGGCATCATTCACGCAGTCACGGGAGGAGGTCCCGCGAAGGCAACGGAAACTCTCGTCTACAAAGTCTATAATGATGGTTTCGTGAACCTGAACCTCGGTTCTTCCGCTGCGCAGTCTGTCATATTGATGGTGATCGTCATTGCCCTGACTGCATTCCAGTTCCGCTTCGTTGAAAAGCGCGTGCACTACGGCTGAGGACATCACATGATCGAAAATCGACCTATAGCGCGCATGATCGCCCATCTGATGCTTGTTATTGGCATCCTGATCGTTGCGTTTCCAATCTATTACACCTTTGTCGCTTCATCGATGTCGTCGTCCGATATCATTCGCCCGCCAATGTCGCTTCTGCCTGGCGATCAGCTTGGAGAGAACTATAGCGATGCGATGGCCGGGGGCGTCGAAAGGGTGGTCGGCGTAAGCCTGGAACGCCTTCTCTTCAATAGTTTTGTCGTTGCAGTCGCGATTGCAGTTGGCAAAATCGTGATTTCCTTCCTATCGGCATTCGCCATCGTGTTCTTCCGGTTCCCGTTTCGCATGGGATTTTTCTGGATGATCTTCATAACCCTCATGCTTCCGGTCGAAGTGCGTATTCTGCCGACCTACAAGGTGATCGTCGATCTCGGTCTGATTGACACCTATGCTGGGCTGACATTGCCGCTGATGGCGTCGGCGACCGCGACCTTCCTCTTCCGCCAGTTTTTCCTGACCATTCCAGGTGAGATGGTTGAAGCTGCACGAATAGACAACGCCGGTCCCTTCCGGTTCATGCGCGATATCCTGCTGCCATTATCGAAGACGAACATCGCAGCACTGTTCGTGATCCTGTTCATCTACGGATGGACACAATATCTGTGGCCACTCCTCGTCACAAACGATGCGAAGATGAACACCATCATTATCGGTCTCAAACGTATGGTGGATTTCACCGACGCGTCGACGCCGTGGAACTATGTCATGGTGACAGCAATCCTTGCCATCATCCCCCCAATCATTGTCGTAGTGCTGATGCAGCGCTGGTTCGTCAAAGGCCTCGTGGAGACCGAAAAATAATGGCTAAAATTGCGCTGAGAGATGTCCGCAAGGTTTATGGAAGCAATATCGACGCGATCAAAGGCGTCTCGATGGAAATCGACGATGGTGAGATGATTGTTCTCGTCGGGCCGTCCGGCTGTGGCAAATCAACCTTGCTGCGCATGATCGCCGGACTTGAGAGTATATCAGGTGGCCAGATCATGATTGACGGTCGGGTGGTGAATGACCTTGAACCATCTGACCGCGATATAGCCATGGTTTTTCAGAACTACGCGCTTTATCCGCACATGACGGTGCGGCAGAACCTTGCTTATGGCTTGAAGAACCGGAACACCCCAAAAGACGAAATAGATCGCCGCATTGCGGAAGCCGCAAAGGCACTTGAGATCGAGCAATTTCTCGATCGAAAACCGCGGCAATTGTCCGGCGGGCAGCGCCAGCGCGTAGCCATGGGGCGCGCCATCGTGCGAAAACCGGCTGCATTTCTTTTCGATGAGCCACTGTCTAACCTCGATGCGAAACTGCGCGTACAGATGCGCGTCGAAATCAGACGCCTCCAGCGCTCACTGGCGACCACAAGCGTTTACGTCACCCACGATCAGATGGAGGCCATGACGCTGGCAGACCGGCTTGTGGTTTTGAATGCCGGTCGCATTGAACAAATTGGTACGCCGATCGAATTGTACGAAAAACCGGCGACAACGTTTGTCGCGACATTTATCGGTTCGCCTTCGATGAACTTGCTGGACTGCAGCAGATCTTCGAACGGGAGTTGGTCACTTTCCGACACCGTGACCCTCTCTGGTGAAGCCGCAACGCTCGGCATCAGACCTGAGGACATCACGCTCGCGGGAAGTATTGACGACCCGGGCCTGACTGCGACGGTCAGCGTCGATGCCGTCGAACTGGTCGGCGCAGAGAGCTACGTGCACGCATCTTTTTCTGACGGCGTCACGATTGTTTTCCGTGTTCCCGGCAGATCACAGATCCGGATTGGGGAGACGGTTACGATTGCAGCACAGATGAAAGACTTTCATCTGTTTGATCGAAGCGGCACGCGTCTCTAACAAAGCTGTAGCTATAAAAACGCCCGCGGGAAGCGGGCGTTTTCGTTGGCGCGGATCCGAGCGTTTTCAGAAAGGAGAGTCCGGGAAATAGAACTGCTCGGCATTGTCCTTGGTGATCAAGGTTGCGTCCAGGATGTACTCGCCACTGACAGGAACCTGGTCGTAGAAATGACCTGCTGTGAGCTCCATCGCCGTCGCAACCATTGCCGGCGGATAGAGAACGTCGACAGGGATCAGCTTATCGCCATCCATGACCTTCTTGATCATATCCTTGGAGCCTGCACCGGCCACCACGTACTGGATATCCGTGCGTTTTGCCTGCTCAATTGCCTGCAGCACACCAACAGCCATGTCGTCGTCCTGGCACCATACGACGTCGATCTTCGGATACTTGGTGAGGTAATCCTGCATCACGCGGAAAGCATCATCACGGTTCCAGTTGCCATACTGGCGATCCAAGACCTTCACGTTTGATCCCGCAATACCCTTGTCAAAGCCATCCTGGCGTTGTTGATCGATCGGGATCGGCAATCCGCGAATAACAACCACTTCTGCATCAGGCGTGGTCTTCTTGATATATTCGCCCGCGACCTGGCCGAGTGCCGGGTTATTACCGGCGACGTAAAGGTCACGGATGGAGTTGTCGTTCACGCTTGGTGCCCGATCCACCAGGGCAACAAATGTGCCCTTGTCCTTGATTTCCTTGATGGCATTCACAAGCGGATCAGGATCTGAAGGCAGGACGACCAGTGCATCAAGTCCTTGCACAGCAAGATCCTGCAGCGCGTTTGCCTGGTTTGCAGCGTCTGGCGACGTTTTGACGATGACGTTTAAACCCGGATGTTCGGCCATCAGAAGTTTTGCGACACGCTCTGCATGATAAACAACGCCAGCCGTCCAACCGTGGTCGGCTGCAGGTATCGAAACACCAATGGTGACCTTCTTGTCCTGGGCCTGGGCCGCTCCGGTGAACGCCACGGCGAGCGCAGCAAAAGCCACACCAATGAATTTTCTACGCATTCTCTCTCCTCCGAAGATCAGGGCATTCCTCCTCTACGCACCGCGCCTGCCCCAGAACTGCACGGTTGTATTTTTTGGTACGGCTCACATCACCGACGGCTCAAAGAGCGTTGCACCAGCATGGCTATGATGATTATCGCACCCTGAATGGCTCCGATCAGATACTCGCTGACGAAGTTCGACAGGATCATGATGTTCCCGACGATCTCCAGGATAAAGGCGCCGCAGATCGTTCCCCATATGCGGCCGACACCGCCTCTGAGCGCAGTTCCGCCAACGACGACTGCGGTGATGGCCTGCAACTCCCAAAGCATACCCGTCGTGGCAGAGGTCGAGGCAAGGCGCGGCACGTAAAGCAGGACAGCAATTGCCACGCAGAGCCCCTGAACGACATAGGCGACAGTCCGCACGCGCGCGACCGAAATGCCAGAATAACGCGCGACATCCTCACTCGAACCGACAGCGATAAGATGTCTGCCGTAACGGGTACGATAAAGCACGAAGGCCGCAATCGCCGCGGTGACGAAAATGACGATTATTGGCACGGGTATTCCGGCGAAGCTCCCGAAATAAACCGGCCGGTATAAGGTCTGGATTTCCGGATTGCGCAGGGTGATCGCACCACCCTGCGACAACCAGGTCGTCAAGCCGCGGTATATTCCCATCGTGCCGAGCGTCGCGATGAACGGCTCTATTCGCCCAACAGTGGTAATGAGGCCATTCACCAACCCGCACGCGGCTCCAATGGCGATGGCAAGCAGCATTGCCGCAATGAGCATCATCAACGGATTGGCAATGGCTCCACTGTTCATAAACAGGATCATCAGACTTGCGACAAATGCAACCATCGCACCGACTGAAAGGTCAAGTCCTCCTGACGTGATGACATAGGTCGCACCAAGCGCGATGATGGCGATGAACGCGCTTCTGGTCACAACGTTAAGAAGATTGTCTATACCGATGAAATTGGGATTGGCGATGGTGCCGAGCACCAGCAGCAGAGCCAGTGCAACGAATGGTGCAACAGCTCGCAGGTCCCAGTCTTTCGATGTTTTGGGCGTCTTGCCTTTTTCGATTGCAGCCTCGGTCATTTTCCCCCTCAAGCAACCTTATCGCTATGAACGCCGGTCGCCAGCGCGACAATCTCGTTCTCGGTCATTCTATCGCCGCTGACTTCTCCAGCTATCCGTCCTGATCGCATGACAAGAATACGGTCGCATATGCCGATCAGTTCAGGCATTTCCGATGAAACAACGATGATTGATCGTCCCTCCTCCGCAAGTTCTGCGATGAAGCGATAAATCTGTTCCTTGGTGCCAATATCGATGCCCCTCGTTGGTTCATCGATGATGACAATCGAAGGATCGAGTAACATCATCTTGGCCAGGAGCAGTTTTTGCTGGTTTCCGCCCGATAGCTGACCAGCGAGCAGGTCTTTACGGCCCGTTCTAATGTCAAAATCCCGCACTGCATTGTCGAGCGCAGCATTTTCGCGCGTTTTATCGATCCGCAAGAAACTGCTGAACCGTTTGAGCGACGCGAGTGTGAGGTTGATCCGGAGATCCTTGCCGAGCAGCAGTCCCTTCCCCTTTCGATCCTCACTGAGGTAGACGATGCCGGCTGCGAGACTATCCCTGGCACTGGTAAAATGCGCGGGTTTGCCCAGGTGTCGAACCGCGCCACGGCCCGGTCGAAGTCCAAGAACCCCTTCCATCAGTTCGGTTCTGCCCGCTCCGACAAGACCGGCAAACCCTAAAATCTCGCCTTTGTGCAGCTTGAAGGAGGCCGAACTCACAAATCCTGGCACGGCAAAATCGACCGCCTCCAGCACGGCTTGCTGCTCTTCGGCTGCGATCCGGTCCGGATAAAGCTTCGCGACATCCCGGCCGACCATCAGCCTCGCCATATCAGCCGGTTCCAAATCAAGGGCCGAGTGCGAAGCAACAAGCTTACCATCGCGAAGCACGGTCACGCGATCGGCAATCTCTTTCACCTCGGGCAGACGATGCGAAATATAGAGGACTGCGACACCCTTTGCCCTGATTTCACGAATGACATTTAGGAGTGCATCTGTCTCAACCGGCGTCAGACTTGCGGTTGGCTCATCGAAAATTACAACGCGGTGGGGAACAAGCAAAACGCGGGCAATCTGGACCAGTTGCCGCTGGGCGATCGAGAGGCTACCGACTAGCGCGTCGGGATCGATCTGACCACCCAATCCGCTAACAGCATCGCGAGCACCCGCCCGCATTGCACGGTCATCGACGACAGGGCCTTTTACGAGTTCCCGTCCAAGGTAAATGTTCTGAGCGACTGTCAAATCTGGTGCGAGCAGGATTTCCTGATGGACGAGAACGATACCACGTTCTTCCGCGTCGACCGGTCCAGTAAACGAAACAGGAATGCCATCTATTCTAATCTCCCCTGAGCTCGGCTTTTCATTGCCTGCCAGGAGCTTCATCAGTGTTGATTTGCCTGCGCCATTTTCGCCGATAATGGCGTGAACCTCGCCAGCGCGAACTTCAAGACTAATTTCTCTTAAAACCTGGACAGGGCCAAATGACTTCGACAGACCCGCAGTTTCAACCACTGGCGGTACGGACTGAACACCCGTTGATACCATGGAGCGTCACCCGTCCAGACAACAGACAGGCGTCGACACTATTTCCAACCGAAAATTTTTGATCATTATCGAACTCCTCCCAAAGCTCGAAAATGAAGCTAGCGCCCGATTTGAGGTACGTAAAGCAAATTTCGTACATCTATTCGGATACACTTAAATTTGAACAGTATTGTCCATCGACATCGTATGTAGAGAGCTGATCAAGCCGTGGGGTAGCGTTTGAAGCTCGTCAGGAGGCGGTTAACGGCCACGGCGCCTTCTTGTGCTAAATCAAAGCGCTTTCCGAACAACAACCAGTCAGAGCACATACCTTTGATGAGCCAGTAGATTGCCCCGAAGGCGGATGTCGCGGTCCAGTTTTCATTGAAAGCGCCTGCTAACTCAAGCCTTTCGAACACTGACTTCAGGAGCGACTTGTGGCGGCTGTCCAATTCTTCCTGAGCACGCAGGACGGGTGCGAATTCGTCCGAATAATTTGTCCGCAGGGTGATCGTCATGATGCGCTGGCGTTGTTCATCACGTGAGAGGAGTGCCAGCCAGCTGCAGCACGCCTGCTCCAGCCGCGCGAACAGATCGCTGCCGCTCAAATCGGGATCGCCTAGATCTAGGAGATCAGCCTCCGGTAACGAAACCGATTCGTAAAGCCCAAGGAAAAGGTCGACCTTGCTGGAAAAATGCCAGTAAATCGCACCGCGTGTTACGCCGGCCGCCGCAGCAACCTCATCAAGCGAACTGTTCGCCACACCTTTTTTGAAGAATACCAGTTCGGCAGCAGCAAGGATCGCCTGACGGGTCTCTTCTGCTTCTGCTTTGGTTCGTCGCATCGTGACGCCTCCCTCATCAAAAGCACGGCGCGTATGCGCGCCGTACTTCTTGTTGGACATTGGTGTAATCGCACCGCCAATGTCCTGTCCTGTTTATCTCCGCAACCCTTAAGTTCTATTCCGCCGGAGATGGCGCGTCAGCAGTAATCTGGCTGTCTTTTTGTTTCCCGCCGAAAATCTTCATGATGAACACGAAGAATGCCGGAACAAAGAAGATGGCAAGAACAGTCGCTGAGATCATACCGCCCAAGACGCCCGTACCGATCGCGTTCTGGCTGGCAGCACTGGCACCCGATGCAATTGCCATCGGCAACACACCAAGCGAGAAGGCGAGCGAAGTCATAAGGATGGGACGGAAGCGCAGGTGCGCTGCCTCTACCGTCGCATCATAGATAGACTTACCCTCTGCGCGGAGATCCTTGGCGAATTCGATGATAAGGATCGCGTTCTTCGCCGAGAGGCCGATGATCGCGATGAGACCCACCATGAAGTACACATCGTTAGACATGCCCCTCAGCATCACAGCCGCGACCGATCCAATAACCCCGAGAGGAACGACAAGCATGACGGATAACGGGATAGTCCAGCTTTCGTAGAGGGCCGCAAGCAGCAGGAACACGAAGAGGACACTGAGCCCGATCAGAGCTGGCGCCTGAGATCCGGACTGAATTTCCTGCAAGGACTGCCCGGTCCACTCGAAGCCGAAACCTGTCGGCAATTCCTTGGCAAGTCGCTCCATCTCGGCGATTGCATCACCAGACGAGAAGCCTGGCGCTGCCTGTCCGCTGATACGGATCGAGGGATAACCGTTATAGCCGACGACCTGCGACGGCCCACGCACCCACTCGACAGACGCAAAGGACGCCATAGGAACCATTCCGCCGTTGGCATTGCGGACGTTGAGGTTCAACAGATCCGCGGTCTTCATGCGCTGGCCCTGCTCGGCCTGTACGGTCACCCGTTGCATACGGCCTGCATTCGGGAAGTCATTGACATAGGATGACCCCATGTTTGCGGAAATGGTGGCATTGATGTCACTGAAGGTCACGCCGAATGTGTTGGCCTTCTCACGATCGATGATGAGGTTGACCTGCGCTGCGTCAGGCATCCCCTCAATACGCAATCCGGCAAGGACGGGACTTTGGCGCGCGGCCGCCATCAGCTGACCGCCAGCGGCACTCAGCGCCGTTTGGCCTGCGCCCGACCGATCCTGCAAGCGGAACGTGAAGCCGCTTGAATTGCCAAGCCCCTGGATTGGTGGCGGCGAAAGGGCAAACGACATTGCATCAGGCAGACCCCAGAGCTTGCCATTGACGCGAGCAGAGATGGCAGCGGCGGAGTCCTCAGGTCCACGCTCACTCCAGTCCTTCAGCGTTGCGAAGGCAAGACCGGCGTTCTGACCGGAGCCGGAGAACGAGAACCCGGTCACGGCAATTACACGCTCTACAGCTGGCTCTTCCATGAAGATCTTCTCGATCTGCTGGATGGTCTGGAGAGTACGTTCACTGCTTGCTTCGGCCGGCGCCTGAACGTCGACAATGAGATAACCCTGGTCCTCGTTCGGCAGGAACGACTTCGGCAATTGCAAAAACGCCCAGCCAAGCCCGGCCAAAAGCGCGACGTAAATGATCATGAAGCGACCGGAGCGCTTGATGATTGCACTGACAGAAGACGAGTAGCGATGAGATGCTTTGTCAAATCCACGGTTGAACCAGCCAAAGAACCCGCGCTTTTCGTGATGTCCGCCGGTGATTGGTTTGAGGAAGGTGGCGCAAAGTGCTGGTGTGAGCGAAAGCGCGAGGAAACCTGAAAACAGGATAGATACCACCATCGTCAGGCTGAACTGTTGATAGATGATCCCCACGGCTCCCGGGAAGAATGCCATTGGCACGAATACCGCTGTCAGAACCAGCGTGATCCCGATGATGGCACCGGATATCTGCCCCATCGCTTTCCGCGTCGCTTCCTTCGGCGAAAGGTGTTCTTCCGCCATGATGCGTTCGACATTTTCCACCACAACGATGGCGTCATCGACAAGGATGCCGATGGCAAGCACCATGGCAAACATCGTCAGCACGTTAATCGAAAATCCAGAGACGTACATGATCGCGCAGGTCCCGAGCAAAGCGACGGGAACGACCAATGTCGGAATGATCGTGTAGCGAATGTTCTGGAGGAACAGGAACATCACCACGAAGACGAGAATCATCGCCTCGATCAGCGTGTGAATCACCTTCTCGATCGATACCTTTACGAATGGGCTCGTATCGTAGGGAATTTCAAACTCGATGCCCGGCGGGAAATATTGCGACAGCTCCTCCATCGTTGCCCGTACGCCCTCGGACGTCTGCAATGCATTGCCGGTAGGAGAAAGCTGGACACCAATCGCCGCGCTTGGTTTTCCATTCAAGCGGCTGGAGAAGTTGTAGCTTTCGCCACCGACTTCTACGCGCGCTACGTCTCTTAAGCGAACAGATGACCCATCCGGATTGGCACGAAGCACGATCGATCCGAACGCTTCAGGCGATGTAAGCTGCCCTTGAACATTCACTGTCGCCGATATCTGCTGGCCGACCGGGTTGGGTGACGCACCGATACGGCCGGCCGCGACCTGGGAATTCTGCGCTTGGATAGCACCGATGACATCGGCTGACGTCAGTTTGAGCCCCAGCATCTTGTCCGGGTCCATCCAGATACGCATGGACCGCTGGGTCGCGAACAGCTGCGCGCTGCCGACACCTGGCACGCGACGGATTTCTCCGACGACATTGCGGCTGAGGTAATCACCCAGGCCGATAGCATCCGTGTTTCCGTCAACGGAGGTGAGCGCCACCATCATCAGGAACGACGTGCCGGCCTGTTCGACGCGCATACCTTGTTGCGTCACAGCTTGCGGAAGGCGTGGTTCAACACGAGCAATACGGTTTTGAACCTCAACCTGCGCCTCGCCGATATTGGTCCCCGGCGCGAAGGTGACGTTGATCGAAATACGGCCGGACGATTCCGAGGTCGACTCGAAATAGATGAGACCAGGAACACCGTTCAACTCTTCTTCGATCGGACGCGTAACGCTGAGGTAAATATCCTCCGGCGACGCACCAGGATAGGTCGTTGATACCGAGATCTGCGGCGGCGCCACGTTTGGATACTGGGCGATCGGCAGCATGGGGATCGCAAGCAGACCCGCCAACATGATGAAAATCGCGACGACCCATGCGAAAATCGGGCGGTCAATAAAAAAGCGTGCCATTTGGCCAGTCCTTGTTAGTTCGTGGCCGGGGCAGCGGAACCTGCATTTGCCTCAACGGCATCTGTCCATGGCTCCGGCTTGACCTTGGCGCCTGGCGCCGTTTTCTGGAAACCTTCTGCAACAACCCGATCGCCGGTGGTGATGCCTTCGGAAATAACCCAGCGATCACCGACGGCGCGATCCACGCTGACGCGACGCTGCTCGACAGTGTCTTCGGCGTTAACGACAAGCACGCTTGCCTGCCCACCTGCATCGCGTTGCACAGCTTGCTGTGGAACGGCGATTGCCGCTTTCTGGATGCCCTGCTGGATCTGCACACGAACATACATGCCAGGAAGGAGGTCACCGTGAGGATTGGGGAATTCGCCGCGCAAGGTTACCTGCCCCGTAGTTTCGTCGACGGCGGCCTCAGAAAACAAAAGCCGGCCTGCGACGGGATAACGGCTTCCGTTATCGAAAAGGAGATTGACCTCGGCTTCATTTGGCCCGGTCATCAGCTGTCCATCCTGGAGTGCCTTACGCAACCGGATGAGGTCAGCCGCAGGTTGGGTAAAGTCCGCATAGATCGGATCAAGCTGCTGGATGGTCGCAAGATTTTCGGATCCGGTGGCACTGACCAGCGCCCCTTCCGTAATGAGCGCCCTTCCAATGCGGCCGGAAATCGGTGCAGTTACATTGGCATATTGAAGATTGAGCCTTGCCTCGGCAACGCCAGCCTCAGCGACAGCAACCTCGGCGTCCGCCTGTGCAAGCATGGCGATCGCGTTGTCGAACTCCTGCTGGGAGGCGACGTTCGAACGCCGCAACTGCTGCTGTCGGTCAGAGGTTTGGCGCGCCTGTAGCTGCGCAGCCTGTGCGCGTCTGAGAGTGGCTTCTGCACTATCGACTCGAACCTGGAACGGAGCCGGATCGATCTTGTAGAGGACATCACCTTGCTTCACCAGCGAGCCCTGCTCGAAGACGCGCTCGACGATAATTCCCGAAACGCGTGGCCGGACCTCGGCGAGCCTGGTCGGCGCGATGCGACCCGGCAAGTCGTTTGTGATCGGGAGCTCTTCTTGATGTGCCGTCACTACCTTGACGACGCCTGGCGGCGGCGCACCTGGGGCAGACGCCGTCTCCTCGCTGCACCCCGCCAGCGCCACGCCCGCCAAAAGCACCGCGAAAACCTGCCCCATTCTCTTCGCCATCATTCGCTCCGAATTCAAAAAAATACACAAATAGTTACATACATTCTAACACGTATGTAAAATTTAACAATTGACCTTTCGCAGTGCAACAGAACTCTCACAGCCTTGTGAAAGTCAGTGAGAGCCCTCCTGTCATCCAAGGTATGAAAAGGGCGCTTTGAAATTGACGCAAGGTAAAGCGAGCACGCCTGACCGGGCCACCCGAAATTGAGACAATCGCAAGAACGCGTTGGAAATTAACGGAATAAATTCAGGAAAATTCGCGTTTCCTGGGAACCAAGAAGAGTGAAACGCCTCACAGCACTACTCGTGGGATGCGGTAAAGGCTACCGCTTCAGAGACAAGTTCCGCTCTGTGACGATCGGCTGTTTGACCTCATCTGATGGCTCAGCGGCGAGGCGCGCCCGTGCCGCAGCATAATAGGCCTTCTTCTGTTCGTACATGCTGATGTCGGCACGCCGAACGAGCGATTCCATTGCTTCACCTGCCTCGCTGGTCGCCACACCCAACGAGATACTGAGAGGCGCACTGGAATAAAACTGGTTGTTGATTTTCAGGAGTTCGTTGATCGTATCCACGACCGATGCTGCGACCTGTTTATCGGCTCCGGGCAAGAGGATTGCGAATTCATCCCCACCAATGCGCGCCGCATGGTTTGGGGCTTTTGCCACACCGTTCAGGACCTCGCCGACGCGACGGAGAAGCGAGTCTCCTGCATCGTGCCCAAGACTATCGTTGGCGTCCTTCAAGCCATTCAGATCGATAACGATGGCAGAGACCGGGCGAAGCGAATTTCGCTCAAGCCGGTTGAGCTCCTCTGAATAAAATGCCCGGTTATGGAGTTTGGTCAGCACGTCATGCTTGCCGAGATATTCAAGGTAAGCCTCTGCCTTCTTGCGGGCTGTGATATCCGTCAAGGCAACCTGAACAAGCGACCAATCGTGTTCGTGCCCCGGAAACACGGAGAAATGCAGCAGCACGTTCCTCATCGAACCATCAAGCGCGTAGTTCACCACCTCGCGATGATGATTGAGGTTCCCGTTCCAGAGCTCCATCAGCTGCTCGCGGAATGGTTTTTCCATCTCGTCACGGAAGATATCGCTAAGTCGCTGTAGAAGTACCTGGCGATCCGGAGCGCAAAATAGGTCAAGCGTCGCCTGATTTACATCAATCACCCTGATCTCGCTCATGCACTGGCGGACGAATTCCGGATGGACATCCATGAACACGCGGAAATCGACGATGCCACGATCACGCACTTCATCGATAAGGCGTTTGATCCGACTGAAATCCTCCACCCACAGAGATACGGGCGAGTGCTGGAAAAGACCCTCCGCATAATGACGGTTGAACCGCTCCCGACGTCGGGCTTCTTCACGCTCCGTCACGTCTTCCGTGGTCAACAGGAGACGGGCGAGCGTCTCCTCGTGCCCCGGAACGACCGTCGCCTTCAGCTGGATATCGAGCCGTTTGCCGCCGATGGAATAGTTGACCGCATTACTGGTGAATTCTGACTTCCCGTCCCAGAGCTCGGAAAGCTCGTTGACATGGCTTTCAAGCATGTCGTCGCGGAAAATCCGGTGGAGGTTATCAATAAGGTGCTGCTGATCGTTTGCTTCGAAAAGCTCGAGTGTTCTCGGATTGACGTCCAAAACCCGAATTTTCTGGGAGCAAGTCGCCACCCGCGATTTATCCTCAAGCAGGAAACCGCGTAGGTCTTCGACACCTTCTGCGCGCCAGCGGTCGAATTGCTGTTTTACGTCGCTGAAATCCTCGATCCACATCGCTACAGGCGCGAGATTGAAGACATTGGTATCGCTTGTCTCACTCATCCGATGCAATCTTCTTTCTCACGTCGACGCCCCACTGCCGTTCGTCTTGATGGGCAAGCAAAGACTTCGCGCCAATCCAATTCATGACCGTCACCAACTGCGCGCAACCGCCCAGTTGGCATTGGTCGGCAACGTCCGTCACCAGAGTTTAACGTGACGATTGACGTCCTTGTAAAGCAAATAACGGAACCTGCCGGGTCCGCCCGCGTAACAAGCCTGCGGGCAGTAGGCGCGTAGCCACATGAAGTCTCCTGCCTGCACCTCCACCCAGTCTTCATTCAGACGATAGACTGCCTTGCCCTCCAGCACATAGAGGCCGTGCTCCATGACATGCGTCTCCATGAAAGGAATGGTCGCACCAGGTTCGAAGGTTACGATATTAAGGTGCATGTCGTACCGAACGTCGGATGGATCGATAAAGCGCGTTGTCGCCCACTTTCCGTCCGTGTCCGGCATTGCAGCCATGGTGTGATCTTCTTCATGAGAGAAGATTGCTGGTGGCGGTTCGATCCCGTCTACAGCCTGGAATGCCTTGCGCACCCAGTGGAATTTTGCAGCAACGCTCCCACCGTTGTGAAGCTTCCAGCTCGAACCTGCAGGCAAGAATGCAAACGACCCGGCGCGGAGTGCGTGCGTCTTGCCATCAAATTCGATTGTCATCTCGCCGTCCACGACAAAGATCGCTGCCTCAGCGCGCTGATCGGGCTCAGGCCGCTCACTGCCGCCGCCTGGCGAGACCTCGACAATGTACTGCGCAAAAGTTTCCGAAAATCCGGTCATCGGCCTTGCGATGATCCAGGCACGCGTTTCCGTCCAGTGAGGCAACACGCTCGTCACAATATCGGACATCACAGTTTTCGGAATAACGGCATAAGCCGTTTTGAAGACAGCCTTGCTCGAGAGCAGTTCGCTCTGCCCTGGCAAGCCACCCATTTCCGAATAGTATTTGCTCATGCTTTCGTTCCATTCCCCAAATGTTGTTGCAAAACCCTTATGCGCGGCGTGACCATTAGGCAACGACAATATCGACTGAACGAGGCCGTAAGCGGCCCCAGTTGCCGCCGGCCAAAGGATGGAAATGCAAATGCAGGCGCTCCCCCTCGCCCGCTATCTGATGCATCTTTCGATCAGTCTTTCTTGCGGATCGTCGCGTAAACGATGTTGTGGTTCTCACCAAAGAAAACGTCCGCCTCAACCGACGACGGCTCAGCGCTTTCGTTGACGATCTTCCACATATCCGCCTTCGAACGAAGCAGAAGCGCCCAGTTCATGAAGGTCTCCATATATCCATCAACAACAATATCCTCGGAGAAATTGGCGAACAGGAACATCCCGCCCGGCTTGAGCATCTCCATGCACCGTTTCGTCAGCTTGATGGCGACCTTGTCGTTAAGGTAGTCGTAGAGCCCAGCGGCGTAGATGAAGTCGAACGTACCGAGTTCTTGTGAGCGCAACACAATATCCCGGACAGATCCATCAATCGCCTCAATGCAGGTGCCGTGGAAATCACGCATCACGGATCCAACGCTGATGGGATCCTGATCGAGCGCCACCCACCGCTTGATCCGCTTTTCCTTGAGCGCTGTCGAGTTATTCGCCTCGCGTAGATGCCCCGATGCGATGGTAAGGATTTCGGCATCCCCTGCATGCCGCTTGGCAGCCTCGTCAACGAAGCGTGTCAGAAGATCGCGTCGCTCACGCACCGCAACCGAAGAACTCGCGTCCTTGGTGTAGTCATAAAGAGCAGCCCCAACCGGCGAGGCATTGCGGACCAGGCCGGCCACACTCTCATGGCCGTAGATGAAATCGAGAAGCTGGGCATCCCCGGAGTAACCTCTCGGTTTTTCAAATGACCAGCGGGTGAAGGGATCTTCGAGAAAATAGTCAGAAATGGCGTGATTCTGAACGAGCGGAATGAGTTCGGCCCACACGCTTGAGTGGATTTTGTCGCGCAAGCCATGTAGCGCACCCGCAGTGAAATGTATTACCTCCTGCGGGGGAAGACCCTTGCCGATTTTCTGCTGTACCATTTCGAGAATGAGGGCAATTTCTGCTTTTGCGACAATAAAGTTGTCGTCGAATGATTCCGTTCTGCTCGAGAAAATTTCTTTTGCGACAGTATCAGGGGTAATGAGACTTTGGCCGTCCAGATTTCTTTTCTTTATCTGCTTCACATGAGCCTCCAGCGTTAACGCATTGTTAACCATACGTTTCTGGGACAGCGAAGGCCACTCGCTTTCAACTTTTACACATAGTACGAATTTGTTTGGCCCTGATCGTGCCATTTTGGTCACAGTCGAACTGTGCCAAAATGCACCTTCAAAATTTAGCAAAACTTAATGCGGCGACCGTATGTTGCGTTTGCCGCTCATTGAGTGATCATACCCATGGGAGGAACTGGGAGGCATTCAAGACGCCTGCTAAAATACACGGGAAAGTGGAAGATAGAGGCGCCAGCCCACAGTTTTACTAAAACAACATGGGAACGTGCATGAAGCACAACTACGGAGATGTGACAGGCTTACAGAGCCATCGACAGGTTGATGGACAACTGTACGAGGAACTTCTTGCTCTATACCAGCAAGAAGGCGAAAGAACGCGTCGAGGCTCTATTCGCCAGGGTCTCTGGATCGCCGTTGTTGTCTATATTCTTTTTGTCGTCACCGATGCCATTCTGATCCCCGACGTAACTATATACACGTTCGTCTCGCGTATGCTTGTCGGCGCAGCGTCACTGGCAACCCTTGAAATACAATTTCGGCGAAAGGCAAAGACTGCCTCACTCGACCTGACCTGCGCCGCGGCGTTGATCATGGGTTACATTTGCTGGCTAGTACCCGCCCTTTTGACGGAATACGTCGAAAACATGTCTTATTACATGGTGTTCGGCGCAATCTTCATGATGGGCGCCAACCTGTTCTTCAGTTTCCGCTTCTTTCTTTCCCTGATATCGTCCGGCATTATCCTTTTTACTTATTTTCTGGCACTGACCCTCTTTCCTGAGGACATATTCTACAAGGTCGCATTCGGTACGTTCTACATTTCCTGTTTTGTCTTCACCTCCTATGTGAACTGGAACCTGAACCGCGAACGGTATCATGTCTTCCTCAATGCCCAGGAAGCAAAGGCCCAGCAGAAAGCAGCTGAGGAACGGGGACTGGCCCTCCTTAGGCTTTCCCACACGGACTCCCTCACCGGACTTGAAAACCGGCGCGCCGTCGATCAGCGCCTACGACTTCTTTGGGAAAACTGGGGTAAAAAGTCAGAGGGTTTTGCTGTCCTTCTCATCGATGTCGACTTCTTCAAGAAATACAACGATTGCTACGGCCATCAGGAAGGCGACCGCTGCTTGATCACGGTTGCAAATGCGTTGCAGGATGCGATCGCCGATTTCGGCGCATCAATCGGGCGTTACGGGGGTGAGGAATTCATCGTTCTCGTCCCGTTCAAGTCCAGGCAGCAGGTCGGCGAACTTGCGGAGATCATTCGCCACACAGTCGAAGACCTCTCACTTGAGCATGAGCAGCGCAGGGACGGCACGTTCGTCGTCACTGTCAGCATTGGCGCGTCCTTCACACGCAAAAACCCGGATGCCAAACTTGAAAAGGTGATCAACGAGGCTGACAGGGCTCTCTATATTGCCAAGGCGAATGGTCGAAACTGCATGAAGCTGTTCGATCCGAATGACCCTCAAACGAGCGACGAGACGGAAAACATCGCCGCGCTCCTCAAAATCGCGATTAACGAGAACCTTGTCTCACTTGTCTATCAGCCGATCCAGAACATGCGGACGAACGAAATCGAGGGCGCCGAGGCCTTGATGCGCTTGCGCTTGCTTGACGGCACTCCCATTCCACCAAGCTTGTTCATCCCGATCGCTGAGCGGACCGGCATCATCAACGACCTCGGCCTCTGGACGATCCGCACCGTCTGCCGTCAGATTTTGACGGATGACAACGTGCGCGTGATCAGCGTCAACGTTTCACCAATGCAGCTCAAGAATCCCGGTTTTGCGACATCTGTCGCTGCCATCCTTGTCGAGGCAGGAATATCTGGTTCGCGCCTCGCCTTCGAAATCACCGAGGGCCTGGAAATGGAGATGCATTCAGATGTCCTGCGGTGCATCAGCGACCTGAAAACACTCGGTATCAATATCTGGCTCGATGACTTCGGAACCGGATTTGCAGGACTTTCCTGGTTGCGCATCACCGACTTTGACACGGTCAAGATCGACCGCTCGTTCCTGCACGACAGCGAGACCCCTCGCGGAAGAGCGATGCTTCAGGACATGATAAGACTTGTCCGCAATCGCGGTCACAAGATCCTTATCGAGGGCGTCGAGACGCGCGAACAACTCGCATTGTCACGTGCTCTCCAAATCGATTATGCACAGGGCTATTTCATTGGACGACCTGAGCCCTTGGAGCAGTTCCGTGCAGAGCGGCGCCGTTACGCCAGACCCACCGGACTTGTGAGACCGGCGTGACTGTCGCCGCTCACCAATTCCGGCGGGATCTCGAGAGACATTCCTGTTTCGAGACAATCTCACTTTAATTATAGCCTGTAATGCACCAAGCTTTTCGGCCGCCCCGCCGCCTGGATGGAGGACGGTTGCGGAGCACAATAAGCTTATTGCCGTTTTGGCGCGTTAGGTTTTGTACAGAATTCCGGTCACAAGCGTCTTCTACGTCCAATAAAATGGACATTTCTTGACCATATTTCTGGGACGGCAGGATGCTCTCGCTCACTCCCGCCCATGACATCTGCCCACAAGGCCGCACCGGCAATGAAGCCACGCAGGCCATGCTCATCAAGGGCAAGGACCGCGCGAGCTCGCTCACCACCTGCCTTGCCTCCGCGCCTGACTACCACCTCAAAGAGGCCGAAGCTGCCGCATTGATCGAAAACCAGATCAAAACCATCGCCGCACAGTGGGCAGGAGTCTGCGACGAAGCAGACCTAAGCCCCGTTGATCGCAAGTTGTTCGCAGGACGTCGGTTCCTAAACAGTTACGCCCTTGAGGGCCTCAACGGCCACACGGTGCTGCGCGACGCATTCCGAACCGCGCGCGAAACCCTAGGCGCCAACGGAGGGGTCTAACGATGACCGGCCCGAGCAAGTGGCTCCCGAGCCCTCCTTAATTATGGGCGAAGGATCGTCAGCGGCATGCGCTGAACCCTGCGGTGCAGTAGTTAAAGCGCCAGCGTAGAGCCTGCCACGCCTATCCGCGCGTGTACCAGGTCGCCCTAGCCTTTCCATGTCTTTTGATCCGTCCAGCCTCGACAAGTTCTCGCAAGCGAACTTTGAGGGTATTACGATTTGCACCCAACTCGCTTTCGATCGCGGCCGGTGTGAGCCGATCGTGTGATTTGAACAGCGCGAGTATTCGCACCGACAGCTCCGGCAACGCGTCGTCTGCAGCTTCCTGTTCCCGTTCGCGATCGAGGCGTTTCGCGAGACTGTCTTTTTGCTTTTTCAGGGCACGAAGGAAGAACCCAATCCACGGCTCCCAATCCGGAGCGCCACTCTTGAGGGTCGTTTGCGTGCGACGTAGAGCCTTGTAGTAGAGGTCTTTGTTCTCTTCGACCACGCGCTCTAGCGAAGCGTAAGGGACGTAAAGATAGCCAGCGCGCAGCAACAATAATGTCGTGAGGACACGCGAGAGCCGCCCGTTTCCGTCTTGGAAAGGGTGGATCGCGAGGAACGTCACGATAAAGACAGCAATAATCAGCAGAGAATGCAGGCTTTCCTCGTCGATTGCCTTACGCGTCCAGGCAACCAGAGCCTCCATATCACGCGGCGTATCGAAGGGCTTTGCCGTCTCGAACACGACGCCGAGCTCCCGACCGTCAGCATCAAAAGCGACAACATCGTTGCGCAAGGTTTTGTAAGAGCCGCGATGACGTTCGTCTTTAACGCTATGTCTCAGAAGCGTTTGGTGGAGCTGGAAGATATGGTTTTCGGTGAGACGCAAGTCATCAAAGGATTGAAACACAAGGTCCATGGCCTCGGCGTAGCCCGCGACCTCCTGCTCGTCGCGCGTGTTGAAAGACTGCATCCGTATATTGGAAAGAAGCTCTTCGACTTGAGCATCGGAAAGCTTCGCTCCTTCGATACGGGTCGAGGAGCCGACGCTTTCGACGGTCGCAACTTTGCGCAACGCGTCAAGCCGATCGGGCGATAGCGTTTTCATTGCATCCCACCGCCCCTTAAACTCATCGATTTCCGCTATGAGTTTAACAAGGTCTTGGGGTAGATTGATTTTCGGCTCCCTCATAAACGGGTCGCCCAAATATCCGATTCCATACCCGATTATACCCGATTACACCCGATAATGCACCAAGCAACAGCCTCGAAAAGCAGGTGAATCAGTTTCTGGAGCGCGTGGAAAGGTTCGAACCCTAATCTCCGGTTTCGTAGACTGGGGGTTCTATAGAAAAGCGATCTGCAAGCTCTGCGAAAGCTGTGCATGTGACGGGATCAACCGGAGCGCCCTCCCTTTCGCGCTTGGCTGCAACGCGCCACTCTCGGTCACCAGGCGCCATCACTTTGCAATCCTCGCGGGCCGGAGATTCCCGCAACACCTCGAGATAGCGCTTCATGCCCTCGTCGAAAACGCTGCGTTCGATGAAGGCCTCAGGCTTCAGTGCCATCACGAACGCTCCAAGCCCGCGCGGCGTGGAGAAATCCGGGCCTGGCATTGGAGCGAGATCAAAGCTTAGCTTCATCCCGGTCAGGACGGCGCTGAAAATCTCGACCATGCCGGCAAGCGCAGCGCCTTTGAAACCGAAATCTCCACCGAGCGGGGCAAGCATTTCCGCCGTATTGGGATCACGCGTATTGATACCATGGCCGTTCGATGCGACGCCTTCAGGCAACGTCGTACCGAGACTGCGATAAAGCAGGACGCGATTGTAGGGTACCGCGCTCGTCGCCATATCAAGTAACCAGGGCATACCCCCATCTACGGGAACACCAACCGCGATCGGGTTGGTGCCGTGAAACCGCATAGCGCCATCATGAAGCCGGACAAAGCTGTCCGAATTACAGAAGGCGATCCCGATAAAGCCTTTTTTAGCGGCCTCAAGTGCGTAAGCGCCGGCCGGTCCAAAATGCGAAGAATTGCGTATTGCGACAGCACCGATACCAAACTGACCGGCAAGCGAGATGGCGTTGTCCATCGCATGAAAGGTGGCGCGAGCGCCGTGAGCATGATCTGCGTCGATGGTTTCTACAGCACCAAATCCGCAAACTCGCTTGATTTCCGGGCGGGGGTTCAGCCTCCCACCCGCAAAGGCCGTGATATAGTGCGCAAGCAAGCGTACCCCATGGCTATCAACGCCAAGGCGGGTGCCGTGCATCATTGCTCGCGTTGCTGCATCCGACGTATCTGTATCGACACCGGCGGCTAACAAGACCGAACGGCAAAAGCGGTCCAGTTCTGAAAGCTTTGACAATACGCTTGTCGGTTCTGCCACCAATTGCATGAAAAGCCCCCTCCCGATTCCTCAGACAACGGGCTCCACGCTATTCACCGGGCGCGATTTTGCAACTGCTATCGCACTCGGAAGGACAGTTAGCTGTCGCTGCCCATAGCCTCGTAGGTGTCACGCTCACCGGCAATGATAGAGCGCTTGCCAACATGGTTTGCTGGACCAACGATGCCTTCCTGCTCCATCCGCTCTACGAGAGACGCCGCGCGGTTATAGCCAATCGAAAGGCGCCTCTGAATGTATGAGGTCGAGCATTTCTTGTCGCGCAACACGACCTTGACGGCTTTTTCATAGAGGTCGTCTGTGTCGTCTTCTGCCATCGAGGTCTTATCGAAAACTGCACTATCGTCCTCAGCCTCGTCCTCAGCCTCTTCAGCGTCTTCCGTGACTGTACCAAGGTACTCGGGACGGCCTTGTGTCTTCAGATGCGCGACGACTTTTTCGACTTCCTCGTCAGAGACAAACGGGCCATGAACGCGAGCAATGCGACCACCGCCCATCATGTGCAACATGTCGCCCTGACCGAGCAGATGTTCGGCACCTTGTTCGCCGAGGATCGTACGGCTGTCGATCTTGGAGGTTACCTGGAACGAGATGCGGGTTGGGAAGTTCGCCTTGATAGTCCCGGTGATGACATCGACGGAAGGACGCTGAGTGGCCATGATCAGGTGAATACCTGCAGCACGCGCCATCTGCGCGAGGCGCTGGATCGCACCTTCGATTTCCTTACCGGCAACCATCATCAGGTCTGCCATCTCATCAACGATAACGACGATGTAGGGCATCGCGCTAAGATCCATTTCCTCCTGCTCATAAACCGCTTCACCGGTTGCCCGATCAAAGCCAGTCTGAACGTTGCAGAACACCGTTTCGCCTTTGGCACGCGCAGTGGCTGCCCTTGCGTTATAGCCATCGATATTGCGCACACCGAGGCGCGACATCTTGCGATACCGGTCTTCCATCTCCCGCACAGCCCATTTCAGGGCCATGACGGCCTTTTTGGGATCGGTAACAACGGGGGTCAGGAGATGTGGAATACCGTCATACACTGACAGCTCAAGCATCTTCGGATCGACCATGATGAGGCGGCACTCTTCCGGCTTAAGGCGGTAGAGGATCGACAGGATCATGGTGTTGATGGCGACAGACTTACCGGAGCCGGTCGTGCCTGCGACGAGCAGGTGCGGCATCTTGGCAAGTTCAGCGATTACAGGCTCGCCACCGATCGTTTTGCCAAGGCAAAGGGCCAGTTTCTGACGAGTTTCGCTGTAGTCTCCCGATTCAATCAGCTCGCGCAGATAGACCGTTTCTCTAACCGGATTTGGCAACTCGATACCAATGACGTTTCTGCCGGGAACAACGGCGACACGTGCTGAAAGAGCGGACATCGAGCGAGCAATGTCGTCCGACAGACCGATGACGCGAGAAGACTTGACGCCTGGTGCAGGTTCGAACTCGTAAAGCGTTACGACCGGCCCGGGACGGACGTCGATGATTTCACCCTTGACACCGAAGTCTTCAAGCACGCTTTCGAGAAGGCCTGCGCTCTGTTCGAGCGCTTCCGGCGTCATGGTGGTTGTCTGCTGGACACGAGCCTGCTGCAGCAGCTCGATCGAAGGGTATTCGTATTCGCCCTCGGCGAAGACCGGTGCGTCACGGAACATCGGCTGCGACGCTTGAATTGGCGCACGTGCGACGAAGCGTGGCTCGACCGGCGGCGGAGGCTCGCAAGCAATAGCTGCCTCGGGTGCTGGAGCATTGATTTCTACTTCAACCGGAGAAGCATTGCCGAGCGTCAACATGGATGATGCGGCCGCACGGACACCGATTTCGCGATAAAGGCGGACTGCGGATCCACCCGGAACGGTGATGACGGGTGGTTCTGTAGATAGCTCAATCGCCGGCGCAGAGGCAGGAAACGGCATCGGTTGTGAAATTGTTGAGGCCTCCGGGTTTGGCACTGCAACGGGCACGGGTGCCAGATCGAGATCCATCACCTCGAAGAAGATTTCGTCGGGCAAATTCGCTGCAAATGCCGGGAGCAACGAAGTGGGTCTGACGGCCTCGTCGGCGATTAGATCCTGTACGGGCGCGACTGACACGACAGGTGTGACTTCCGTCACGTCTGCAATTGCGACGGCGACAGTAACGTCTTCCATCACTGTACTCTGTTCCGCCTGTTGTTTCAGGGCCAGCTCGCGACGCAACTTGTACGTCAAGGCACGCGCACCCTGCGCATGTGGGGGCTGCGGGAGAACGGGAATACGCGGAGGCTGCGGGACCCTTGGCTCCGGCTTCTTGTAAACGGGCGCGACAGCTTCCTCGACCGGTGTAGCAATAACCGGCTCAACGGTTTCGACCTCAATTTCGGCAGGAACGATGTCTGCTTCGTCTTGCTGAGGCTCGACGGCCCCGCGACGTGAGAACGCGCTTTCTGGCGTCCTTGTAAAGCGGACATTTGGCCCCAATACAAAAGCATTTTGCCAGCCGGGCATGTCGGAACGCCCCTCTATTGCGTCAGCCGCGACGACATCTGCATTCTGACGAGGAAGACTGGTGGAGTGATCGGCGTGTGCGCTCGCGACACGCCCGACCCCATCATTGGGTTTGGCATGAGGGCTTACGCCCCCCTCCCCTGCGCTATTGCCGGAATTCGGAAAATTGGATCGGGAGAAGCTCATGGCAGCGTGCACACTCATCATAAACGTACATAATTTCGGTCTCCCTGAAATAAAAAATAAAGGTTAACCACCCCTTTCCAACCAGGACCCAACCACGCAATTTTTTCTCTCGGATACGTTCAGCATAGAATAGGAAAAGCGCCCAAGGCTACCCCCAAGCGCTTGTAATTAATTGGTTAAATTGAATTTGATCGCGCCGATATTGCCGTGCGCGCCAACCTCACCCTGCCATGGAGAAGTCTTTGAGGCGCGAGGCCAAGCCTTCGATCGTTTTGGCCCCGGCGTTTGCAAAGGCGAAGCGCAAAAAATCATCTTGGTCCGTGCCGAAATAGCTGCCCGGCAGGCAAACCACACCGAATTCACGCGCCATTTTTTCGGCAACGGCAGCGGATGAAACACCGTCAAAGGGATGCCGTACAAATGCGAAATAGGCTCCCGCCGACGCCAGGCCCCATTCTGGCAGCTCACGCATGACCCGGCGAAGAGCGTCAGCGCGCAATGCGATTTCCGACCTGTTTGCTTCCCGCCACTCGACAAGTGCCGGAATGGCCTTTGCAACAGCTGCCTGCGGCGCTCGAGGCGCGCAAATCTGGAGGTTGTCCATGATCTTGGTGATCTCAAAAAGAGCTTTTTCGCCAGCTGTGATAGCACCGAGGCGGTGACCGGGAATGCAATACGACTTTGAGAAGCTGTAGAGCATGATCAGATTTTTTTCCCAGCCCTCGATCTTCATCAGATCATGGGGCCTGTCGTCTCCTGGTGGAAGGAAATCACGATAGGTCTCATCGAGGATGAGCCACGCGCCGTGTTTTCTGCATGCATGAAATATCTCTGCAAGCAGGCTGGGGGAGTAGACCGCGCCGGTCGGATTGTTGGGCGTTACGACTGCCAATGCCTTAACTCCCTTCGACAGGACGGCATCGACGTCCTCAATCTTGGGCAAAAATCCGTTCTCGGCCGCACATTCGATCAGAACCCGGTTTATTCCGAGCATCTCAAGCGTCGTATCCTGATTGAAGTAGAACGGATTTGTCAGCGCAACGGTATCGCCAGCTCCCGCAACGGCCATCGCGGCACACATAAAGGCCTGATTGCAACCCGACGTGATGTGAATATTGCCGGCATTGAGGCCTACGCCATAGATCGCGCCCACATGTTCCGCGTAGGCATCTCTCAGAAGCGTTTCACCTTCAATCGGGCCATAACCGGTATAGGCGAGTGACCCTGATGCCTCTGCTAACCAGCTAAGGATGTCCTTATGCGCCGGGTAGCCCGGAACGGCCTGCGAAAGATCGATTGCCAGCCCCTTGCTGCCGTCATAGGCGCGCGCCCACGCAAAAACTGACGGTACAGGCGGCGGGAGGATTGACGCAACGAGCGGATTGAATACGGCAGACATCTTGTTCTCTTGGAAAAGGGGCAGAAGGGTTTCAGCGGGAGGCGACAATCCGTCATCGCGACCCCACATGCAAGTACTGCGTCCAAAATCATAAGAGGCACCTGGTTACGCCGAATGGCCATCCCCACTTTTTTTGCGATCCGAAGGATATTGTTTCCGCCAATGACCCAGCTGCGTAAATTCATTGCTGTAACACCAACGATTTAGCGTGGACAGTGGCAATCCCTCGATCATAAGATCGGTGCGAGCCAAATGCTGTTCAGCCGCGCCCGGCTTCCTATCTTCCGGAGTATGTCCATGTTGCCTGTTTCGATTTCCCGCCGCTCGCTTCTCAAGACTTCTTTGATCCTTGCGGCTTCAACTGGGCTCACCGGGATTGCCGCCGCCCAGCAGGCAGGTGGAGGTCGACTGGTCGTTGCGGCAGACTCCGAGCCGAAGAACCTCAATCCAGCTATTGTCGCCTCGAACGGGGTTTTTTACATCTCCAGCAAGGTCATCGAGCCACTTGCAGAAGCCTCGTTCAAAGGAGCAGATGGCCTCGAACCTCGACTTGCAACTGAGTGGAGCGGGTCCGACGACGGACTGACTGCCACTTTCAAGCTGCGCGAAGGGGTAACATGGCATGACGGCAAGCCATTTACCTCAGCCGATGTAGCCTTTTCGGCGCTTCAGGTATGGAAGCCACTGCAAAATCTTGGACGTCTCGTATTCGCAAATCTCGAGGCTGTTGATACGCCGGATGACCACACGGCGATTTTCCGCTTCTCAAGCCCCACCCCGTTCCAGCTCGTCCGCAACGCATTGCCGGTCGTGACGAGCGTCTTGCCAAAACACCTCTATGAAGGGACCGATATTGCGAACAACCCTGCAAACACCAAGCCGGTCGGCACCGGTCCGTACGTGTTTGCGGAACACAAGCCCGGTGAATATTATCGCCTTGCCCGATACGCGAACTATTGGGACAAAAGCCAGGCCCTTCTTGATGATATCATTTACAAGGTTTTGCCGGATCGCGCCGCTGCAGCTTCGGCACTGGAAGCAGACGAGATCCAGCTTGCTGCGTTCTCCGCAGTGCCGCTTGCCGACCTTGAGAGGATCTCAAAAGTACCTGGCATCAAGGTAATCGCTGATGGCTACGAAGCGCTGACCTACCAGCTTGTGGTGGAGATCAACCATCGTCGTAAAGAGCTCTCTAACCTCAAGGTTCGGCAGGCGATTGCCCACGCAATCGATAAGAAATTCGTCGTCGACACCATTTTCCTCGGTTACGCGTCAGCGTCGACTGGACCAATACCAAAGAACTCTACCGAGTTTTATTCGGATGACGTTGCCTCTTACGATTTCGATATCGCAAAGGCGAATGCCCTTCTCGATGAAGCGGGCTATGCGCGAAAGGCGGACGGGACGCGTTTTGCGCTGAAACTTTTGCCCGCGCCATATTTCAACGAGACAAAACAATTCGGCTCTTACCTACGACAGGCGCTCCAAAAGATCGGGATTGATGCCGAGCTGGTAAACAATGATTCCGCAGCTCATCAAAAGGCTGTCTACACCGATCACAACTTCGATCTGGCTGTTGCACCACCGGTTTTCCGCGGTGATCCTGCGATCTCCACGACCATCCTTGTACGCTCCGGGATCCCTGCGGGCGTTGGCTTCTCCAATCAGGGCGGCTACGAAAACAAGTCGCTTGATGAACTGATCGATAAAGCAGCAATCACCGTCAATGCGACTGCAAGAACGGAACTCTATAAGGATTTCCAGAAACAGGTGGTTACTGACTTACCAATCATCAATGTCGCTGAATGGGGTTTCATCACTGTTGCCCGCGATAGCGTCCACAACGTCGCCAGCAATCCGCGCTGGGCCGTTTCCAACTGGGCCGATACGACAATCAGCAGATAAATGGGGCTTCAGCCATGGCAGGTGCATTGCTGTTGTTGAAGCGAAGGGCACTCACTGCAATTCCGGTGATGTTGATTGTCCTCGTCTTCACATTTGTGCTGATGGAGAACGCATCCGGAGATGCGGTCGACGCCTATCTCGTCTCTATTGGCGGTGGCGATGCGGGGCTTCGCGACGCGCTTCGCCAACAGTATGGTTTGGACGGTTCGATCCTCGCGCGCTTCTGGCTCTACATCACTTCCGTTTTACGGCTCGATCTCGGCTGGTCAGTTTCTTTTGACCGCCCCGTTCTCAACCTCATTCTCGAGCGGCTGCCAAACACGCTACTTTTGATGGCGAGTGCCACAACGCTCGCCTTCCTGTTTGGAACAGCGCTCGGAATTGTCGCTGGTGCCCGTCCTGGTGGCTTGACCGACCGGTTACTGTCGGCAATGTCACTGGCACTATATTCGATGCCAGGATTTTGGCTCGGACTTGTGATGGCAATCGTCTTTGCCGTGCAGTTGCGGTGGCTGCCAACCTCGGGGATCGAAACAGTTGCCTCCGGGAAATCAGGCTTGCCACGAATACTTGATGTAACAAGGCATCTCGTCTTGCCGGTCGCAAGCCTCGGTCTCATCTACCTCGCCCTTTTTTTGAGAGTGATGCGGACTTCCATGGCAGCAATCTGGCCACTCGAATTCGTATTGTTTGCACAATCGAAGGGCCTTTCGAGATCAAGGATTGTCATCCGGCATGTGGCTCGAAACGCCGCGTTGCCGCTCATCACCGTTCTTGGCCTGCAATCTGCCACCATGCTTGGTGGCAGCGTTGTCATAGAAAGTGTCTTTGCAATTCCAGGCTTCGGAAGATTGGCGCAGGAAGCCGTGAGCGGTCGCGACACACCGCTTCTTATGGGAATCATCTTGGTGAGCGCGGTGTTTGTGATCCTGGTCAATCTCGCCGTCGATCTCGTTTTATCCGCGCTCGACCCCAGGATTGGGAATGGAGGACAGGTGGGATGAGCTTCCTTTCCCGATTGCTCAAGACCCCTGAGGGCGTTACGGGCGCGTCAATCCTTTTGGTGTTGACGGTAGTTGCAATTTCAGCCCCATTGCTTTTTCCTGGCGATCCGCTGTCCATTGTCGGCGCACCGCTCGTTGCTCCTTTTAAAGACCCAGCCTTCCCGCTCGGCACCGATCATTTGGGTCGCGATGTGATCGCCTGTCTCGCTCACGGAGCACAAACCTCGCTGCTCGTCGGACTGGGTGCTGCCCTTGCTGCGCTGGCGGTCGGGACAGTGATCGGTACCATCGCCGGGTTTTCAGGCGGGCTTGTAGATGAGACCCTGATGAGGCTGGCAGATGCGTTCCAGATCGTACCGAGCTTCCTCTTGGCCCTTGCATTCGTCAGTACGATTGGCGCCTCGATGCCGGTGGTTATCATAGCGATCGCGCTTGGTGCATGGGCCGACCCTGCAAAACTGATGCGGACGCAGGTCTTGTCTGTACGTGAGCGCGACTACGTACAATCGGCACGCGCAATCGGCATGCATCCCCTGGAGATTGCATTTCGTCAGGTCTTTCCAAATGCGTTGGGCCCAGTACTGGCGCTGGCGGCAATCATTGTCGCTGCCGCAATTTTAACAGAGGCAGCGCTTTCATTTCTGGGTTTGGGCGATCCTAACATCGTAACATGGGGTTCGATGATCGCAGAGGGGCGCAACGTCCTGCGATCTGCAGCATTTCTTTCCGTTATTCCTGGCCTCGGCCTACTGATAACCGTCCTTGGCGTTTACCTATTGGGTGAAGGGATCAACACCGCACTCGCGAACAAGGCGAAGTTAGCATGACAGCAACATCGACGCTTTGCCACATCAACCAACTCAGTGTTGCCTATCGCCGGACAGGCGAACCGGCGTTGATAGATGTAACACTCACGATCACCAGAGGGCGGAAGCTGGCGATTATCGGTGAAAGCGGTTCTGGGAAATCGACGCTTGCCAAGGCCATTGCCAACCTCTTGCCGGGAAGCACCACAGTTAGTGGTGAAATTACGTGGAAGGGTCCATCCGGCAATATCACCAACGCGCCATTGTCTGGCAAGGACATCGGTTATGTCTTTCAGGATCCGGGTGCTTCACTCAACCCGCTTTTGACTGTGGGCGAACAGGTTTCAGAAGGTGCGGTTCGTCATCTGGGACTTTCATGGTCTCAAGCAAGGGAACGCGCCCGCGATCTACTCGAAAAGGTCAATCTTCCGCACCCCACGCACCTGCTTTCGGCCTATCCGCACCAACTATCAGGTGGTCAGCGTCAGCGCGTTGCAATTGCCGCAGCAATAGCTGCAGAACCCTCCATTCTCATTACCGACGAGGCTACGAGTGCGCTTGATACCGTGAGCCAATCCTCGATTATCTCGTTATTAAATGATCTCGTGGTCGAAGGTGCCCGCACGCTCGTTTTCGTGACACACGATATAGGACTTGCTTCCAGTCTGGCTGACGACATCGTGGTTCTCAGTCGCGGAAGGATGGTCGAAACCGGTCAGACGGGGCCGGTGCTGACGACGCCGACACAAGACTACACCCGGTCGCTTCTGGCGAGCTATATAGACTTCGACACTCCATCCCTGATTGATGGAGCCAAGCCATGAGCCTACTTTCGGTGGAGGGTGTCGGCAAGACATTCGAGAGCCCTCAACGCAAAGTCGCCGCACTTGCAGACGTCACGTTCTCCCTGCAGGCCGGTGAAACGCTTGGTCTTGCCGGGCCATCAGGTTGTGGCAAATCGACGTTAGCGCGTATTCTGATGCGGCTTATAACAGCCGATGAGGGCACTGTCCGTTTCGACAAGTACGACTGGCTATCACTTGAAGGCAATGACCTTCGCAGAGCGCGGCCGCGCATGCAGATGGTATTTCAGGATACGCATAGCGCTTTCAATCCAAGCGCGACTGTCGAAAGCTCCATTGGTGAACCGTTACGCATCCATAAAGGTGGATCTGTTGCCAAACGATCGCTTGAGATACACGCACTGATGGATCGGGTGGGTTTGCCCTCGATCTACGCTCAACGTTCGGTCTTTAGCCTTTCTGGAGGTCAAAGACAGCGTGTTGCTATCGCACGGGCGCTTGCACTCAGCCCGGCCCTCCTTATCCTTGACGAGGCTGTTTCCGCGCTCGACATATCGGTCAGAAACCAAATCCTGGAATTGGTGGTAGAAATCCAGCGCGAGACCCAAGTCGCCTGCCTTTTCGTCTCACACGACCTTGCCGTCATCCACGCTGTTTGTCACCGCGTTGCTATCATGGAGAGCGGGCGCATCGTCGAGATCGGGGAAACCGGCAAAATCATAAAATTCCCCCAATCGTCAGCCGCGCGGGACCTTATTGCCGCAGCGCCGCGGCTGTCGAAGACAAGATAAGGACATGACATGCGAATGGATATTTCATCGCTCCTGGACGCCCCACCCTACCCTGCGGAGCGATACGGACGCCTTGCTGACAGACTGGCCCTCCTTCTCGGGACGACGAATGACGTTCTTCTCATTCAGGCTGAGGCCGTACTTGCGCTGGAGGCAGTTGCAACCAGCATTGCGCGTGAAGGAATAAGGGCCCTTAACATTGTCACCAGCCCCTACGGCACATGGTTTGGCGACTGGCTGACAAGAGGAGCCGCTGACGTCGACAATGTCTGCGCCACACCAGCCAAGCCGATCACGCTCGAAGCGGTGAGACGAGCGTTGGACAAGGCAGATTATGATGTCTTGTCTATCGTACATGCAGAATCGGCAACCGGCATCCTCAATCCTCTTCCAGAAATCGCCGCACTCGCGAGACAAAAGGGCGTACTTACCATAGTTGACGCCGTTGCATCGATTGGGGGCCATCCTGTTGACGTTGACAGGCTGGGCATAGATATCGCGGTCGTCGGGCCACAGAAAGCGCTGGCCGGCCCGGCCGGCGTTTCGGCAATTTCGGTCAGCCAGAGAGCCTGGAAAATCCTTGACCATGACCGCGCGCCGACAAATTCCATGCTGTCACTCCTCGATCAGAAGAAGCTCTGGCTGGACTGCGGACGTGCAGCTCTCCCAGGTACACCTGCACCGCTGGAGTTCTTTGCGCTCGAGGCCGCTCTCGATCGCATCGAGGCAGAAGGACTTCCAGCCGTTCATCGGCGTCACGCGCAGGCAACCCTTGCCACTCGTGCGGCACTTGAAGCACTTGCGACTTCAGCTTGGGTTGACGTACCCGACAACTCTGTTCTGGTCACTACGGCTATCCTGCCAGATGGGATAGACAGGGACACCTTCCTCACCGCAGCGAACTCTACGCCAGGCGCCGACATTACCGCTGGCGTTGGCCCTGGTGCCGAACGCCTGTTCAGGCTGAACCACACCGGACGTCGCGCGTCAGAAGAAGCCGTGAGGTCGAACATCGCCGCAGTTTCTGCGGCCCTTCGGCAGGTTGGATTGCCATCAGATGACGAAGCCGGTCGGTTGGCCATCGCCTCCGTCTACGGCGCGTAAAATCCCCTCTATTTTGCGGGGAAAAACGTAATTTCCATAAAGAGGCCGCAAGAAAGAACAGCTGCACATAGGTTCTTGTTAAAAATAGTAGACAAATCCCCGGCGCAATCTTGACGAAATCGTGGCAAAACGCGAAACTTAACACAACGTTAAACTGCGTGATAAAGGGGATTGGCCATGGTAGCAGGATTTAATATGCTTTCCTTTGACCTGTTCGGCATCGGCCGGAGAGCACCGATGCAGCCCGAGCGGGCCGAAACAGAATTCCAGAACCCCAAGTCTCCGAAGCCGGACAACGAACCCGATCAGCACGATAAGGATCAAGAATATGAACTGTTCTTCTGGTCGCTTTATCCGGTGATCTGAAGTTACAAATGGAAAAACAAAACCCGGCGGATCGCTCCTGCCGGGTTTTTTATTGTCTTGTCAGAGGTGATGCTGTCCACGGATGACCATGCACAGCAACATTCTTAGTGGTTGTCGCGCGGCAGCCCCTTTGTCTGAGCAATGCGCTGATATTTGACTGCTGGCTCGAGGACAGCACCTGTTTCCATCTGGCTGACGATACCGCGCTGGATTTCCTGCCACGGTGTCTGGTGATCCGGGAACTTATAACCGCCATCAGCAGAAAGTGCCGCATAACGGTTGGCAAGCTCCTCGCCGGAAATCAGGATATCTGCCGTGCCGCGACCGACGTCAACACGAACGCGGTCACCCGTTTGAAGAACAGCCAAGCCACCGCCTGCCGCTGCTTCTGGCGAGGCGTTGAGAATGGATGGGCTGCCTGATGTGCCGGACTGACGGCCATCACCGATGCAAGGCAGTGAGTTGACGCCTTCCTTGAGCAGGTAATCGGGAGCGCGCATGTTGACGACTTCAGCCGCGCCCGGATAACCGATTGGGCCGGCACCGCGCATGAACAGAATCGTGTTCGCGTCAATCTTCAGCGACGGATCGTCGATGCGGTGGTGATAGTCCTCTGGACCATCGAACACGACAGCGCGGCCTTCAAATGCTTCCGGATCATTGGGGTTCGAAAGATAACGGTCGCGGAATTCTTTCGAAATCACGCTGGTCTTCATGATCGCCGAGGAGAACAGGTTGCCGCGCAGAACGCGGAAACCTGCGCGCTCCTTGAGGGGCTGCTCGTAAGGACGAATAACTTTCTCATCTTCAATGATCGCGCCACGGCAGTTATCGCCGATCGTCTTTCCATTGACGGTCATAGCGTCTTCCTTGATGAGCCCTTGGGTCATCAACTGGTTGACGACTGCGGGTACACCACCGGCGTGGTAATAGTCTTCACCGAGATATTCACCGGCCGGCTGCAGGTTGACGAGCAACGGCACGTCTTCGCCGTAGGTCTGCCAGTCATCGACCGTCAGTTCTACGCCCACATGGCGGGCAAGACCATTCAGATGGATCGGAGCGTTGGTGGAGCCACCGATGGCAGAGTTAACGCGAATGGCGTTGATGAATGCATCCTTCGTCATGATGTCGGACGGCTTCAGATCTTCTTTGACCATTTCGACGATGCGAAGACCTGTCAGGTAAGATACCTCCTGACGATCGCGGTAAGGCGCGGGAATTGCGGCCGAACCAGGAAGCTGCATGCCAAGTGCTTCGGCGAGCGAATTCATGGTCGTTGCCGTGCCCATGGTGTTGCAATAGCCCGTAGATGGCGCAGACGAAGCAACAAGTTTGACGAACCCCTGATAGTCGATTTCACCCTTAGCCAGGAGCTCACGTGCCTTCCAGACGATGGTGCCCGAGCCTGTCCGTTCTCCACGGAACCAGCCGTTCAGCATAGGACCGACGGACAACGCGATGGCAGGAATGTTGACGGTGGCCGCCGCCATAAGACAGGCAGGGGTCGTCTTGTCGCAACCGATCGTCAGAACCACGCCATCGAGCGGGTAGCCGTAAAGTACTTCAACGAGACCGAGATAAGCCAGGTTGCGGTCTAGACCTGCGGTCGGACGCTTGCCTGTCTCCTGAATTGGGTGGACCGGAAACTCGATGGCGATACCACCGGCTTCACGGATACCTTCACGCAGGCGATTTGCGAGTTCAAGATGATGACGGTTGCAGGGTGAAAGGTCAGAACCGGTCTGCGCGATACCGATGATCGGGCGGTCGGACTGCAATTCGGCCTGGCTCAGACCGAAGTTCATGTATCGCTCGAGATATAGCGCTGTCATATCCGCGTTCGCGGGATTATCGAACCATGCGCGCGAGCGAAGCTTGCCCTGGGTTGCGGGTAGATTGTCGGATTTAGTCATGATGCAGGTCTCCAGCCTGAAGTGGCCAACGGTAAAATATTATCAAATGCGACAAGCTTATGTTGCACGCACAGAAAATGGAATCAGCATAAGGAGATCAGGCATAGCCGACAGAGGGCAGAGAGACGAGGCATAACGCGCCTGCTTTCAAATTTAGTCGAGCATTTTTCGATGTTTAGTACCATAACGGCACTCCGCAGCTTGGTTCCGGATCACCTGGGCAAACCGTTTTCCCCGGGATTTCCTAATCCCGGACCCAACTGGCTCCACCCGTTATTTGTATTACTATTAAATCCGAGCCTCTGATGTCAAGGTTTCAAACACGTGAAATCCTCCCCGCTCGACCGAAGTCTATTGCTGAACCAGAAACGTATTATATTATTGATTTATATAGTTCTTAATGGGCCTCATCCCATCTTGACACCCATGCACGAGCGAACAGCCTCAAAAAACACTTTTCAAAGATATTACTATATGCTCATACTGCCGTGTCAGCTGACTTCATCTCTGGGAGGATAAGATGAGAAAAGCAATCGCGGCAGTCACTGTCGCACTTTCAGCATGCCTTGCAACCGGCGTTTCTGCGCAATCGCTCACCGTTGGTTTTTCGCAGATCGGTTCTGAATCCGGATGGCGCGCGGCAGAAACAACGGTCACAAAGCAGCAGGCAGAAAAGCGTGGCATCACGCTTAAATTCGCTGATGCACAGCAAAAACAGGAAAACCAGATCAAGGCCGTTCGCGGCTTCATCGCTCAGGGTGTCGACGCAATCCTGATTGCGCCAGTCGTCGCCACCGGCTGGGATGCTGTCCTGAAGGAAGCCAAGGAAGAAAACATCCCTGTCATACTCCTCGACCGCCAGATCGAGGCACCCGACAGTCTGTATCTGACAGCCGTGACATCCGACCAGGTTCATGAAGGCAAGGTCGCGGGCGACTGGCTCGCCAAGGACGTCGGCTCTAAGGACTGCAAAGTGGTCGAATTGCAGGGCACGACCGGTTCGTCGCCTGCCATTAACCGCAAGAAGGGCTTTGAGGAGGCAATTGCCTCGCACAGCAACATCAAGATTGTTCGCTCGCAGACCGGTGACTTTACCCGCACCAAAGGCAAAGAAGTGATGGAAAGCTTCATTAAGGCCGAGGGCGGCGGCAAGGATATCTGTGCCGTCTACGCACACAATGATGACATGGCTGTCGGTGCAATCCAGGCAATCAAGGAAGCAGGCCTGAAGCCCGGAACCGATATCAAGGTTGTCTCGATCGACGCTGTTCCAGACATCTTCAAAGCCATGGCAGATGGTGAAGCAAATGCAACGGTGGAACTGACACCGGACATGGCAGGACCGGCGTTTGATGCACTGGATGCCTATCTGAAGGACAAGAAGGAGCCGGCAAAGTGGATTCAGACCGAATCCAAGCTCTACACGTCGTCCGATGATCCTATGAAGGTCTACGAGGCGAAGAAGGGGCTCGGATATTAATCCAGGCTCCACTTCAGGCGGAGCGGTACAGATGTGCCGTTCCGCACTCTTGATCCATCTGGGAAACTGCGACATGTCCGAACCGGCCACACTTTTGGAAGCACGCGCGATCGGCAAAGCCTTCCTCGGGATCAAAGCACTTGATGGCGTCGATTTCTCGGTACAGCGCGGTGAAATTCACGCGCTCCTCGGCGAAAATGGTGCGGGAAAATCAACTCTCATTAAGATTCTGACGGGCGTATATCATCGCGACAGCGGCTCGGTATTGCTGGAAGGTCAGGAGATCTCCCCGGCCAATGTTGGCGATGCACAGGCGCTCGGCATCGGCACGGTCTACCAGGAAGTGAACCTCCTAGAAAACCTCACAGTTGCCGAAAACCTTTTCCTAGGCCGCCAGCCGCGACGGTTCGGTATGATCGACCGCCGTGAGATGAGCAGGCGTGCGCTTGAATTGCTTTCGCGTTACGGCCTATCGATCGATGTGAACGCACTGCTTTCAACCTATTCAGTCGCAATACGCCAGATCATCGCCATTGCCCGGGCGGTCGACCTATCCGGCAAGGTCCTTGTCCTGGATGAGCCAACAGCGAGCCTGGATACGCACGAGGTTGAGATGCTCTTCGGGGTCCTCAGGCAATTGCGGAAGCAAGGTATTGGGACCGTCATCATCACGCATTTTCTCAATCAGGTGTATGACATTGCCGACCGGGTGACCGTTCTACGCAACGGTAAGCTCGTTGGCACCCGAGCCATTGAAGATCTTCCGCGTACCGATCTGATTTCAATGATGCTCGGGCGTGAGTTACAGCACATCACGCACGATCATGAGGCAGCCGAACAGACCATCACAGAGCGCGAGGCATCGATCCGCTTCGAGAATTACGGTAAGCGGGGCAGCGTCGCGCCATTCGATCTTGATGTGCGGGCGGGCGAAATTGTTGGCATCGCCGGTCTTCTCGGATCTGGTCGCACGGAAACGGCGTTCCTGCTGTTTGGCGTTGAACGCCCAGACAGCGGGAGAGCGATCATCGACGGCGCGCCGGTCGCAATCGGCTCTCCCGAAGCAGCAATCGCAGCAGGGTTCGGTTTCTGTCCCGAAGAGCGAAAGACCGACGGCATCATTGGCGACTTGTCTGTAACAGATAACATCGCGCTCGCCCTCCAGGCGAGGCAAGGCTGGGCCAGACCACTTTCCCGAAAACAGAAATCCGAGCTCGCAAAAGATTTCATTCAGTCCCTCGACATACGCCCCGCCGATCCGGATCGGCCGATCAAGTTTCTGTCTGGTGGAAATCAGCAAAAGGCCATTCTCGCTCGTTGGCTTGCGACCAATCCAAGGCTTCTGATCCTGGACGAGCCGACACGCGGGATCGATATCGGTGCCCATGCGGAAATTCTGAAGATGATAGAGAGGCTGTGCGCAGAAGGCATGTCTCTGGTTGTCATATCGTCCGAACTCGAGGAATTGACGGCGATAGCACACCGCGTGGTCGTCCTGTCGGACAGGCGTCATGTACGTGAGCTCGCGGGAGCGGACGTAACAGCAGACAACATCATGCGTGCCATTGCAGATGCAGCAAGAACGGAGGCTGCTTGATGCACGCGATCAAAAAACGCCTGAAAAGACTGTTTCCCCAGATTGCCGCCCTGGTTGTCATTCTCACCGCCATCACGGTGATTTCTCCCGGGTTTCTCAATGTTTCTTTCCAGAACGGGCGCCTCTACGGCAGCCTCATCGACATACTCGTGCGCGCCGCACCGGTTGCGCTTTTGACTGTCGGCATGACGCTGGTTATCGCGACAAGGGGCATCGACCTTTCCATTGGTGCCGTGATTGCGATTTGCGGCGCGGTTGCGGCGACACTGATCAGTGAAGGGCACTCCATTGCATCTGTTATCGTTATATCTCTTGCCGTCGGCATAGCCTGCGGCATCTGGAATGGTGTGTTGGTTGCCGTTCTCGATATCCAGCCCATCATCGCAACGCTCATATTGATGGTCGCGGGACGCGGGATCGCGCAGCTCATCACCGAGGGTGTCATTCTGACCTTCAACAATGATGGTTTTGCCGCGATCGGTTCAGGCACTCTTGCAGGCATTCCGCTGCCTGTCATCATCTGGGCAGCGACAGCGTTGGTTATCGGACTGCTGGTTCGCAAGACGGCACTCGGGTTTCTGATTGAGGCAACCGGTATCAACC
Organism: Agrobacterium tumefaciens; assembly: GCA_025559845.1. NCBI lineage: Bacteria > Pseudomonadati > Pseudomonadota > Alphaproteobacteria > Hyphomicrobiales > Rhizobiaceae > Agrobacterium > Agrobacterium tumefaciens. The sequence goes on along the minus strand of CP048470.1, from coordinate 2,283,319 downwards.
GACGGGCCGCCTCTCTGGCAGGTGTCCGAGCCCGTTTCCTTCTGTTTTTCGCCTACGCCGTATCGGGATTGTGTGCAGCAATCGCCGGCATGATTGTCACCGCCGATATCCGCGGCGCCGACGCCAACAATGCCGGCCTTTGGCTTGAGCTCGATGCTATCTTGGCAGTGGTCATCGGCGGAACGTCTCTGAATGGCGGCCGCTTCTCGATCACGGCATCGCTGATTGGTGCCCTGATCATCCAGACGATCAACACCGGTATTCTGGTGTCGGGATTTCCGCCGGAATTCAATCTCATTATCAAGGCGGGTATCATTATTGTCGTGCTTACACTGCAATCTCCGGCAATTTTGACCCTTCTCGATTTTCTCAAAACCTCTAGGCCAAAGCCTCAAACCCCATCCCATACTGCCAACGGCGTGGGTAAAGAGGGAGCAGCGCGATGATACACAGCCGCAATCTTCCCTTCCTCACCACTCTGACGATCTTCGTCATCGCCTATATTCTTTGCGTCATTCAGTATCCGGCAATCTTCTCAACCCGCGTGATCGGTAACCTTCTGACGGACAACGCCTTCCTGGGGATTGCCGCAGTCGGAATGACCTTCGTCATATTGTCTGGCGGGATCGACCTATCGATAGGGTCTGTTATCGCCTTCACAAGTGTCTTCGTCGCGGTCATGGTTGGAACCTATAACGTCCACCCGCTGCTCGCCTTTACAGTAGTATTGGCGATCTCAACTCTGTTCGGTTGCCTGATGGGGGCGATGATCCGGTTCCTGTCTATCCCACCATTTGTGGTGACGCTTGCGGGTATGTTTCTGGCACGTGGTGCAGCCTACCTGATCTCGACGCAATCCGTGCCGATCTCCCATCCCTTTATCGATGCGATCCAGGGGTTTTACGTCCGCTTCCCGGGCGGCGGCCGACTGACGGCTCTTGCAATGTTGATGCTCATTGTCTTTGCAGCAGGCATCCTTATTGCAAGCCGCACGCGCTTCGGAGCCAATGTCTATGCACTTGGAGGTAATGTACAATCAGCCGAGCTCATGGGCGTTCCGATCGGGTCCACGACAATTGGCATTTATGCGCTCTCCGGCTTTTTGTCGGGCCTATCCGGCATCGTCTATACGCTTTACACCTCCTCGGGCTATTCATTGGCAACGGTCGGTGTTGAACTTGATGCAATCGCAGCCGTTGTCATAGGAGGTACCCTACTGACGGGCGGCACCGGACTGGTGGCCGGAACATTTGTCGGGCTTCTTATTCAGGGACTGATCCAGACATACATCGTTTTTGACGGCACACTTTCATCGTGGTGGACGAAAATCGCCATCGGCATTCTGCTTTTCGTCTTCATCGTGTTGCAGCGCGCAATCATCTGGTATTCAAACAGGAGACTGGCCGGGCCACATCCGGCCTGAAACATACGGAGGCGCACTTGGGGCTGCTGGAAACGACGATAAGTGGGCGAAAGCGCCGGAACAGCCACTCTCATGTGGTGTCCGAACTCGGCAGCGCCATCGTTTCGGGCAAAATTGCCGAAGGCGCTCTGCTTCCAAACGACGCCGAACTGTCGATGCGCTTTGGCGTGTCACGAACGGTGCTGCGCGAAACGATGAAGACGCTCGCAGCCAAAAGACTGGTGGAACCCAAGGCAAAAGTTGGTACGCGCGTCCTCAACCGTTCGAGCTGGAACTTCTTTGACCCCGACGTACTGGGCTGGCGTTGCGACGCTGGAATAGATCAGGAGTTCGTCAATCATCTCGCTGAAATCCGCTTGGCGCTGGAACCGGCTGCCGCTGCGGCCGCCGCCCTCCAGGCTTCAAACGAGGATATTGTTTCCCTTTACGTCATAGCCGCGAAATTCGACAATCAGCATCACACGCCGGAAAGCATCGCCAAGGTCGATCTCGAATTTCACTTGGCGGTTGCCCATATGTCGGGAAATCCGTTCATGCGTTCGGCAAGTGGTCTCATCGAGGCTGCACTTGCAATCTCGTTTAAGCTTTCGTCTCCTGCATCCTCGCCTGAGACAATTGCCGAAATCGCCTCGAACCACCTGCGGATCGTGCATGCGATCGCAGCCAGAGATTCCGATGGGGCGATCAAGGCGATGCGACACGTCATAGAAGTCGGCAAGGACCGGACACAAAGGGCAATCGACGGGCCCTAAAGAAAAAGGGCCCGCCTGTGCGGACCCATTGATTGATCGGTACGTTATCCCCTTGAGGCCTCGGCCTGCGGGACCACGCCACGGCGCGAAGCCATAAGGGTCGCACCCAAAAGTGTTGAAACACTTACGAAAACGAACACCATTGTTGCACCATGAAGATCGATCAGCAGCCCACCGAGAACGGCGCCGCTCGAAATGGCGATCTGAAACGTGGTTAGCAACAGCGCACCGGCACTCTCTGCTTCGTCGGACGCAACCCGCGTTACAAAACTCTGTACCGTGACGGGCAAACCACCGAAGGCAAAGCCCCAAAATGCGATCGCCACGGATGCAATGACTGGAGACGTACCTGCAAGCACCAGGACAGAAGCCGATGCAGCGATCAGGATCGCAACGATAGTTACAGCCCACGCCGCATTGCGCTCTGCGAGGAACCCACCAAAGAAATTACCGAAAAAACCACCGACGCCATAGGCCAAAAGCGCAAAGGAAATCGCCTCGATCCCGAATTTCGGAACCACTTCGAGAAATGGGCGAACATACGTAAATCCTGCGAACTGGCCCGCTACAACCAACATGGTAGTCAGAAGACCGATGCGCAATTGCGGCCGCTGCAACAATCGGAACATTGTCCCTAAGCTCGGGGCTCCGGCCGGGGCGAGAGCAGGTACTGTCAATATCTGGGCAAAGAACGCAACTACGCCAAGGATCGCAGCAACCGAGAACGCAGCGCGCCAACCCAAAGTCGCTCCAATCCATGCCCCAACCGGTGCTGCACAAACCGTTGCAAGCGACACGCCCGTGAGGATGATCGACATCGCGCGCGGTAGCTTTTCGAGCGGCACAAGCCGCAGCGCAAGGGCACCTGACATCGCCCAGAAACCGCCGAGCCCAATACCGAGCAGGACCCGCGATACCAAAAGCATTGAAAGCCCGTTTGCGAACGCGGCAAGCGTACTGGAGATGATGAGAAGGAGCGTAAGACCCAGGAGTGTCAATCGGCGGTCGACGCTTCGGGTACCGATGACAACTGCGGGTCCGGCAACTGCGGCTACGAGTGCTGTCACCGTGATGGATTGGCCAGCGATACCAGGACTGATCGAAAGATCGGCAGAGACGGGGGTCAAAAGACTGACCGGCAGGAATTCCGCTGTCACAAGTCCAAAAACGCCGAGCGAGAGCGAGAAGACCGCGGCCCATTTCGCGTCAGGTACGCGAGTGCGAGGGATATATTCAAGTTCGTTGGTCGTCCGGTTGGTCATAAAAATCTCCTGGCGGGCGCCGTGCAGCTAACGCAGGCATCCCTTGCAGAACAGGGTGAAGAAGATGGAAAGGAACGGCGGGATCATCGGGAGGTCATTCCCGCCGCACCAGGGAATGCACGTAACCTACGCGTGACACGCTGGCGTTTCCATGCTAAAAAATCCGTAATTCTTGACATAACGTCCAAAAAACTGAGGCCAGTATGAACGATGCCCTGACAGAGATGTTGCGCGGTTTGCGCCTTGACGGTGTCGAATATGGTCGTTGCCGTATGGCATCTCCATGGGCGACTGCCTTTCCCGACCAGGAGGCTGCGCGATTTCATTTCATTGGTGTCGGACAGGCAAAACTGCATAAGCCATCCGGCGATTGGCTCGATCTGAAATGCGGTGATGCCGTTCTTCTGCCGCGTGGACACGCGCACGTACTGGGCAGTAGCGAGAATGTTGCGCCAACGCCCTTCGATCGGTTTGGCAAGAAGGAAGTGTGCCAAGGCATTTTTGACATGCAATGTGCCAGTTCAGGCGGCGATACCGTCGCATTCACAGCTTCCATGCGGTTCAACATGGATCATCTCCATCCGCTTTTGCAGATGATGCCCGATGTGATGTTGACAAGCGACCTGGCAAAAAGCGATCCGGCTATTCCCCACTTGCTCGAAGCAATGACAAGGGAGGTTGAACTCAACCGTGTTGGGGCTGGCGGTATTCTTGCACGCCTTGCCGACGTGCTGACTGCAACGCTTATTCGAACCTGGGTCGAGCATGGCTGCGGCGATTCCAGTGGTTGGCTTGCGGCAGTCAGGAACCCCGAGCTCGGGAGGGTCCTCGCAGCTGTCCATCTTTCACCCGACAAAGACTGGAGTGTCGAGGAACTCGCAGCACTGATGGGCGCTTCACGTTCAAGTTTTGCGGAGCGTTTTACTCGTTTGGTCGGGGAAAGCCCCGCCCGTTACGTGGTACGCGTGAGGATGCACCAGGCGCGGCTTTGGTTGCGTGAAGGAATGCGGGTGACAGCAGCAGCAGAAAAACTTGGTTACGATTCCGAGGCCTCCTTCAGTCGTGCGTTCAAACGTGTTGTTGGCGCTCCGCCAAGCCAGTTCCGCAAGAAGGATTTCTCAACCCATGGCGATGCAACGTCAGAGATCGAAGCGATGATCGGTTGACGTAAATAGTCCGTTTCGAAAGCCCCTGCGCTTCCTCGGCAGACCATTTGGGACGACCTGCCCGCTGGTCTTTCACCAAGGGCGATCGGTTCATTGCGCCACACGAAAGTATTCAAATAAGCCATTACAAGGAAGTGCCGGGCTTGCCGCGAGCTACTTGGTCATTAAAACATTCATGTCGGGCGATGTTTGAGGTCACCGCCCGGCAGATAGGTTTTTTGGAGGAAAGCCGCACATGCTCGCAAATATTCTCATTGCGGTCGTCATCGCAATCCATCTCTATATCGTTGTGCTGGAGATGTTGCTCTGGGAGAAACCCGCAGGTCGCAAGGCGTTTGGCCTCACTGCTGATTTCGCAAGACAGACAAAGGTGCTTGCCGCAAATCAGGGGCTTTATAACGGGTTCATCGCTGCAGGGCTGACGTACGGTCTATTGCTGGGAGACGCCGGACTGACCTTCAAAGTCTTCTTCCTCATCTGTGTCGCGGTCGCTGGGATTTTCGGCGCTATCACCGCGAACATCAAAATCCTCTTCATTCAGACGCTCCCTGCCCTGCTGGCACTCGGAGCACTCACCTTCGCGACGACGGGAGTTTGATTCCATGACAATCTGGAACGATTTGCAGGCCAGAAACGCGCTCAATCGTATTTTCATGGCTGCTGTCTCCAGCGCAGACCCGGGAAAGGTTTTGCATCCACATCTACCCTCGCCGCCGAAAGGAAAATGTGTGGTGGTGGGCGCCGGCAAAGCATCTGCCGCGATGGCAGCGGCTCTGGATGCCGCCTGGCCCTCTGTTGACCTATCCGGCATTGTGGTCACCCGTTACGGCCATGCGGTTCCTGCTGGTCGGATCGAAATCATCGAGGCATCCCATCCGGTCCCTGATGCGATGAGCGAAGAAGCAGCTATCCGCATTCTCGCCGCCGTTCAAAATCTGGGCCCGGATGACATGGTCATCGCTCTGATTTCAGGCGGCGGCTCGGCACTCATGGTTGCTCCAGGCGACGGAATGACGCTTGCCGACAAAATGGCGGTCAACCGGGCGCTTCTTTCCAGTGGCGCGCCAATTTCGGAAATGAACGCTGTACGTAAACACTTGTCACGCATCAAGGGCGGGCGTCTGGCGCTCGCGGCCAAGCCGGCAAAGGTCGTCTCGCTGCTGATTTCGGACGTACCTGGCGATGATCCGTCTGAAATTGCGTCTGGCCCGACCGTTGCAGACCCAACGGACATCGCCACCGTCCGGGAGATCGTTTCGCGATACGGACTGGATTTGCCCGAAAGCGTACGCAACGTTCTTGAGAAAGGCGATGAAACACCCAAAGCGGGCGAGATCGAAGAAGATGTCCGCCTTATCGCCGCCCCGTCCCTGGCGCTCCAGGCCGCGGCGGAAGAAGCCCGCAAACTCGGTCTTCAGCCTCTTATCCTTGGAGATTCTCTTGAGGGAGAATCCAAGGATGTCGGTGCGGTGATGGCAGGCATCGCAATTTCTGCCAGCAAGAAAGGCTTGCCCATCAAAGGCCCGGCCGTGCTGCTTTCGGGCGGTGAAACAACGGTCACAATCGGAAAAGGCCCCGCGGGCAAGGGCGGCCGCAACACCGAATTCCTGTTAAGCCTTGCGCTGACGTTGAAGGGTGCGGCCGGGATATGGGCTATTGCTGGCGACAGTGACGGGATTGATGGCGTTGAAGATGCGGCCGGTGCGCTGGTAACCCCAGATACGCTTTCGCGCATCCACGCGGCGGGCATTGATGCTCGCCAGTCTCTGGTATACCACGACAGCTATACGGCATTTAAGGCCATAGACGACCTTGTCGTGACCGGTCCCACGCTCACGAACGTCAACGACATCAGAGCAATACTCATCGGATGAGAATTTGATGTACAAGCGGCCAATCAATCGCCGCGCAATGTCGGAATAGCTAAACCGGTACAATCAAACGAAATGGACCGGGGAGTTCCCGGTCCATTTGTTTCAGGTGCTACAGCTTTACCCAGCTCCCGTTCTTTGTCCCGGATTCGATGCAGGCTGTGACGAATGCGACGCCCTTCACTCCATCGTCGACGGTCGGGTAATTCACCGCTTTGTCGAGTGCGTCGCCAGAACGGCGCGCTTCGATGGCGTGCGCAGCTTCGGTGTAGATCGTTGCGAATGCTTCGAGATAGCCTTCTGGGTGACCTGATGGAATGCGCGTGACACGTCCAGCCGCAGCTCCGGCCCCCGCTCCACCGCGAGTGATAAGCTGTTTTGGCTCACCGAGCTTGGTAAACCACAGATAGTTCGGATCGGCCTGCGTCCACTCGATCCCGGCCTTTGTACCGTAGACACGGATCTTCAAGCCATTTTCATGCCCGACGGCCACCTGGCTGCACCACAACAGCCCCTTTGCAGGTTGCACCGAACCTTTTGACTTGAAGCGCAACATGACGTGCGCATTGTCATCGAGGCGACGTCCCTCGACGAAAGTGTGAACGTCTGCAGCAAGCTCGTCGGCTTCAAGACCGGAGATAAAGCAACCAAGGTTATAGGCGTGGGTTCCGATATCGCCGGTAGAACCACCCGCCCCCGACTGCGCAGGATCGGTCCGCCAGACAGCCTGTTTTGCACCGGTCTGTTCGATAGGTTCGGCCAGCCAGTCCTGAGGATACTCCATCTGGACAAGACGAATGTCACCAAGAGCGCCACTTTCTACCAGTTCCCGGGCGTGACGCACCATTGGATAGCCTGTGTAGTTGTGTGTCAGGACGAACAGTGCGTCGGCCTTGTCGGCCACCTCTTTCAACTTTCTGGCATCGTCGAGATTGGAGGTCAGCGGTTTATCGCAGATGACGTGAATACCACGCTCCAGAAACGCCTTTGCAGCGGGATAGTGCACGTGGTTCGGCGTGACAATTGCGACAGCTTCAATGCCATCATCCCTTGCGGCTTCCCTCTCGGCCATTTCTTCAAACGAGCCATAGCAGCGATCTTCATCCAGCCCCAGTTCAAGACCGGACGCCCTCGATTTTTCCGGCGTCGAGGACAAGGCGCCGGCCACAAGGTCAAAACGGTTGTCGAGCCGCGCCGCCATACGGTGAACACCGCCGATAAATGCGCCTGTACCGCCGCCCACCATACCGAGACGAATGCGCTTGCTTGCCGCCTTGTCGGTCGTCTTTCCTTCAATTGCCATAATATTTCCTCACCTATTCCATTACTTACAGACCGAGCATACGACGGTTGGCTGCATCGTCAGTGCCGCTAGATGCAAAGTCGTCGAACGCTTTTTCGGTGACCCGAATGATGTGCGCCTTTACGAACTCAGAACCTTCTCTTGCACCGTCTTCAGGATGTTTGATGGCGCATTCCCATTCGACAACAGCCCATCCATCGAAATCGTTGGCTGCCATTTTGGAAAAGACCGCACCGAAATCCACCTGCCCGTCACCAAGCGACCGGAACCGGCCGGCACGATTGACCCAACCCTGATAGCCGCCATAAACGCCCTGTCGTCCGGTCGGATTGAACTCGGCATCCTTGACGTGGAACATCTTGATGCGGTCTTTGTAGATGTCGATGTTGTCGAGATAATCGAGGCATTGCAGTACGTAGTGTGATGGATCGTAGAGCATGTTGGCACGCGGATGGTTTTTCACGCGCTCCAGGAACATCTCGAACGTAGTGCCGTCGTGAAGATCTTCGCCGGGATGAATTTCGTAGCAGACGTCAACTCCCTGCTCATCCGCATAGTCGAGGATCGGCGTCCAGCGTTTGGCGAGTTCATCAAACGCCGTTTCCACCAGACCTGCCGGACGTTGTGGCCATGGATAAATGAATGGCCAGGCCAATGCGCCGGAAAATGTCGCATGCGCCTTGATACCGAGATTACGTGAGGCTTTCAGAGCGAGCTTGACCTGTTCAACGGCCCATTGCTGACGAGCCTTAGGGTTGCCACGAACTTCGGGGACGGCGAACCCATCGAACGCTTCGTCATACACCGGATGCACGGCAACGAGCTGGCCTTGCAAATGGGTTGAAAGTTCGGTCACCTCCACGCCGTTTGTGCGGGCGACGCCGGCGAACTCATCGCAATAGTCTTTCGATTCAGCTGCTTTTTTCAGATCGATGAGCTGGCTTGCCCAGGTGGGAACCTGGACACCTGCGTAACCTTTTTCCGCCGCCCACTTGGTAATTCCGTCCCAGGTATTGAACGGCGCAGCGTCGCCAGCAAACTGGCCAAGGAAAATGCCCGGCCCTTTGATCGTCTTCATAAAAACTCCTCCTGTATCGATACAGATGCGCGATAAAATCGCTTTGGCTCCCAATCGCCAAGCTAACCGCTCGTTATTTTCTGGCAACCCCCAAATGCGATCGGGAGGAGACAAACAGCATATTTCACTCAGAACGTGTGGAGCAGAAGATCACAAAGCGATACCGCTTGCGCGATCAAAGACGTGCACGCGCTCATGACTGATGCTGGCAGCGAAAGGCGTATTGACGCGGACAGGCTGTTCGCCGTCAACGACCGCAGTGACCTGATCTCCTGCAAGCTCGAAAATCACATGGGTTTGCGCACCGGTTGGCTCGACGAGAACCGTTCGACCGGACAGAGCGACGTCGCCTCCTGTGGTCGAGCCGATATGCTCGGGTCTTAAACCTATTGTCACCGATTGACCGCGCTTGACCTTTTTGCCCGTCGAAATGCGAATGGCCGTGCCGTCCTTCAGGCGAGCGGCAGGTTCGTTGCCTTCACCATCAACCACGCATTCAATGAGGTTCATCGCCGGAGAACCAATAAAGGCCGCCACGAAAAGATTTGCAGGCGTCTTGTAGAGTTCGAGCGGAGTACCCTGCTGTTCGATGCGGCCATGGTTGAGAACGACAACACGATCCGCGAGCGTCATTGCCTCAATCTGGTCGTGGGTGACGTAAATGGATGTGGTCCCAACTTTCTGATGCAACGCCTTGATTTCGCTTCGCATCTGCACTCGGAGCTTGGCATCAAGGTTTGACAGAGGTTCATCGAAGAGGAAGACGGCAGGGTTGCGCACGACCGCACGTCCCATGGCGACACGTTGCCGCTGACCACCGGAAAGCTGGGAAGGCTTGCGTTCCAGCAACTTACCGAGATCAAGCATGCGCGCCGCTTCCGCAACGCGTTCATCAATGACATTTTTCGGCTGGCCAGCAAGCTTGAGGTTAAACCCCATGTTCTCGGCAACGGTCATGTGCGGGTAAAGCGCGTATGACTGAAACACCATCGCAATATTGCGCTCACGCGGTGTCATTCCGTTGACGATGGTGCCACCAATGTGAATGTCACCGTCAGTGATTTCCTCGAGACCGGCAATCATGCGCAGCAACGTGGACTTGCCGCAGCCGGAAGGGCCAACCAGAGCAATGAATTCGCCATCTGCAATATCGAGAGAGATGCCGTGAATGACATCAAGCGCGGCGTAGGACTTGCGGATATCCTTAAGTTCAACGGAAGCCAATTTATGCTCCTTTCAAGTCACGATTTGACGGCGCCGGCCGTGAGACCTGCGATGATGTGTTTCTGAGCAAGGAAAAAGACGATGACGGTGGGCAGAATGGTCAGGGTAATAAAAGCAAGAACAAGCTGCCATTCCGTCCCGAATTCGCCGCGATAGACCATGATCCCAAGGGGCCACGGATACTTGGATTCCGAATTCAGCATGATGAGAGGCAGGATGTAGCTGTTCCAGCTTCCGACGAATGACACGATGCCGACAGTCGCTACGATCGGTCGAGAAAGTGGCAGAGATATATGCCAGAAGAAGCGTAAATAACCGCAGCCATCCACGAATGCTGCCTGGAACAACTCCTCGGGCAAATTGCGGAAGTAATTGCGAAAAAGCAGGATGCTCATACCCAGACCAAATGCCACCTGGGGCAGGACGACGCCCCAGTAAGTATCGAGCAGGCCGAGATCGCGGATACGAATGAACAGCGGCAGGATTGCAGTCGCTGCCGGGAACATCAGCCCCAACAGGAAGTAATTGAGAAGGAACGATGAACCAAAAAATTTGACGTGCGCAAAGGTGAAGGCAGCCATCGCAGACACCGTGAGGGTCAAGAAGACCGTCAGGACTGCGATCACCAGCGAATTGAATATTTGCAGCCAGTAACGCTTGCCAAACAGGATGTCGCCGTAGTTGGCCCACTGCCACTCCTGAGGCACACCGAAGGGATTGACACGCAGGTCGCCCAACGTCTTGAAGCCGCCAAGCGCAGTTGTCAAAAGCGGCACCAGCACGATCGCGGCAATCAGGCTCAAAGAAACGTAGAGATAGAGCTTCGTCTGAAGCGGCATGCGGACGGAGGTGGATGTATCAGTCATGGCGCATGAAAATCCTTTTGTAACCGAAGGCGAGCGTCACGCAGATAATGAAAAGAACGACGCCAACTGCACTCCCAAGCCCAACCTGCATGCGCATGACGCCGTAGGTGTAGAGGAAGGTGACCATGGTCTGTGTTGAATTGGACGGGCCGCCACCGGTGAGCGGCATGATCATGTCGAAGAGCTGCAAGGAACCTATCACTGCAAAAAACACAGAGAGGCGGACGGTCGAGCCCAACATCGGCAATGTGACGTAGCGGAACTTCTGCCAGCCGCTGGCACCGTCGATTTCGGCAGCCTCCAGGACATTCTTGTCGACCGACTGCAGGCCCGCGATGAAAAGCATCATATGGAACCCGAAGTACTTCCAGACGATAACCCCTAGCACGGCATAGATTGCGACATCCTTGTCCGCCAGAACATAGGGGTTGGCAAATCCGAAGAAACTGGAAATCGCTGCAAACAGTCCGTAATCGCCATCATAAACGAACCGCCAGATCAGGCCTGCAGCGACGTCAGCAAGCACGTAGGGCAGGAAAAACACAAGTCGGAAGGCAACGACGCCTGGAATCCGGTGCGCCAGCATCATCGCAAGCCAGATGGCGAGTGGGATCTGAATCAACACGGAAATGAGGATGATGAGGCCGTTGTTGAGAAGCGCCTGTGAGAAAGCCGCATTGCCGAAAAGAACTTGGAAGTTCCTAAGGCCGACAAACTCGGTGGGCGTACCATAACCGTTCCAGCGATAGAGACTGTACCACGCGGCCTCGCCCATCGGCAAAATGACGAAGAGCGTGAAAAGCAACAGCGCCGGCGGAAGAAAAACAAGAAGCGTGAGCGCCCGGTCGTGGGCAACAGAGCTTTGCTTATGCTTGGCTTTAGCAGCCACGCGCACGGCTGTGGGTGCAGAAGTCATGGAGATGTCCGTCATCGTTATCCGCTTTCTTGAGTGCAGATAGAGAATTTCCCGTGGAGGAGTCGACCCAACAAAGCTCGGCCATCCGCCCCAAAATCAGGTGAGAGCTTTGCCTAACGCCCTGCTGGACCAACGCTCTCAAATCGAGGGATGCCGCGACGGCACGCGACATCCCGTTGGCAGATGTCAACGGAGCTCGAAAGCGTCCTGGATCTGCTGCGCACCTTCTTCCGATGTCATTTGCCCTGAGACGATTTCGACCGACACATCGTTGACGACACGTCCGACAGCAGCACCAAGCGTTTGGTCGAAGAAGTTCTGGTGCCATGTGGACCCGGCGAGCTGTTTCGCGGAATCGGCCAGAAGTGGGTTTTTGACGGCACCATCTGCACCAGTCGCGACCGGCAGCAACATACCCGCAGCCGCCATCTTCTCTTCACTTTCCTTACTGGTCAGGAACGTGGCGAAGTCGATGGCCTCCTTCGACGCATTTTTTGTCACCGCCCATCCATTGAGGCCACCAAGCGTATCCGTGGCCTTTCCAGCACCGCCTTCAACCACAGGAAATGCGAAGCGACCGATATTGTCAGCAGCAAGGCCTTTGCCATCGCCGGCATTCTTGCGCTGGTTGGCTTCAGTGTTGTCGAAACCAAGGATCATCGCGGCCTTGCCGTCGCCAAAGACACCGAGCGCCTGGGGCCAGGTAGATCCAAGATACCCTGGCTGGAAGGGCTCGAGCTTGCCGAACTCCGCCAGTTGCTCGCCTGCCTTGATGATTGCGGGGTCCTTAAACCCTTCACCCTCCCCCTTGCGCGCCGCCTCAAACACTGTCTGGCCGCCATTGCGCATGACGAGATAGCTCCAGTAAAAATGGATTGGCCATTTTTCACCGCCGCCACCTGCGATCGGAACGATACCTGCGTCCTTGATTTTCTTGACGACACTACCGAGATCATCCCAGGTCTTGATGTCGTCTGCTTTCACACCCGCTTTGGCAAAAAGTTCCTTGTTGTAGAAGAAACTCACCAGGCTCACCTTGTAGGGGACGGCCCATACTTTACCGTCGAACGAAAGGCCATCGATGGCTGAACCATTGTACGATTGGCGAAGCTTGCCGCCATCGGCGTCGAAAACTTCAGTCAGATCCTTCAGTGCGCCCGTCTGAGACTGCTCCTGGAGGACACCGCCGCCCCAGCTGTAAAAGAAATCCGGGACATCGTTTGATTGCAGGAGTGTGGGAAGCTTTGCCTTGAATGCCTCGTTTTCCAGGAACTGAAGCTGGACGTCGACATCAGGATGTTTCGCCTCGTAGTCCTTGGCGATCTCCTCCCAAACTGCCACAGCCTTCGGGTCAAGCTCCACATGCATCCATTTCACGACAGTTGCCGCTGAAACATTCGCCGTACCCAGCATAAGGGTAATACTTGTTGTCGCGGCAAAGGACATCATCCTGCCGCCCAGGCTAGCGCCTGCGTGCCAATAAGTCATGTCTGTGATCCTCCCTGGGGACTTCCTCACCATTTATTCCCCAATGCGGATTAATTCAGCCGACATGCCGCACATTGTCAAGGCGCCTTGCCAATTTTTTACCCAAACAGCTTGACACACCCCCTCCAGGCGACGTTATTTAATCCGCATCCCGATGTAATTTACCTTCGAGACCCACAAACAGCGCAGCAGGACCCCATGAAGACCGCAGACCCAGAACTGATGCGCGCGATCAACAGGTTAAGCGTACTGGATACCATCCGTCGCCACGGCCCGATCTCAAGGGTGGAGATCAGCGAACGAACTCAACTTTCCACGACAACCGTTTCAGCCATCACGGCATCTTTGCTCGACGACGGTCTCATTCTGACGCGCCACGTCGGTGACATTCGCGCTGAAAGTGCACGGGGACGACCACGCGTCATGCTTGAACTCAATCCGGATGCAGCCAGGGTCGTTGGTGCTAAGATCGCGGCTAACCGGATGGTCTTTGTCGTAACCGATTTTTGCGGAAACGTCCTTTCCACCCTTTCCCTGCCAATCCGCGTCGATCGCCAACCGATTGGCGTCATTGCAGATCTTGTAGAGGATGGGGTAAGGCGCTGTGTACTTGATGCTGGCCTGTCGCTGGAAGACGTAGATATGGTTTGCCTTGGATTGCCCGGCGTCATCGAACACCGGACAGGCAGGATCCGCAGCAGCCCGATCCTGCGGGAGGTCAACGTCGATTTCGCCGAAGCGATGACGGCCAGACTGACGACCGCCACGATCATTGAAAGCGATGCCCACGCGATAACGCTTGCCCATCATTGGTTCGGGCACGCGCGCGAACTTGAAGACATGGTCCTGATTTCGCTTGAGCAAACACTCGGACTAGGCGTGCTGCACCAGAACCAGCTTTTTCGGGGCGCAGGCGGTTTAAGCCACAATCTCGGAGATCTCGTTATTCATCTCGCCAGTGAAGGCACTGTGCGCCTTGCGAGCCAGGCAGGCGAGACTGCGATTCTCGGCTCACGTCCCGTCGACAGTCGCTTTGCTGAAGCAATCCGCATCGGACGCGGCATGCAACACGCTCACGCATTGATCGAAGCGGAAGATGACGGGTTGATCTCGGCAGCGCAACGCGCGGGCGAAGCCATAGGGTTGACGCTCGCCAATATCGTTACGCTCTTTGCCCCGCCACGCGTCATCATAACCGGGTCTAGCCTTGAACTGGGAGAGCCCTTCATTGCCGCCATTCGCGACAGCTACACTGCGGCGGTCCCGCCGTCTCTGGCTGGCGTTGCGGAACTTGTCTTCGATCTTTCAAGCGACGAATTGTGGGCACAGGGGGCGGCGGCTGTCGCACTCTATGAGCTTTACGAATCGCCGTGGAATACAACAGGGCCGGCTCTTTAGCAGCGCCCCCAATTCTGATTTACGGGAGGAAATCACATGAAACGTGTAGGTATCGGCATCATCGGCTGTGGCAACATCTCAAGTGCCTATCTGAAGGCTATGGCGTCGTTTCCCATTTTGGACATTCGCGGTCTTGCTGACATGAATGCGGACGCGGCCAAGGCACGCGCAGAGGAATTTGGTCTTAAGGCGCGCTCAATCGATGAGCTTTTTGCCGATCCCGAAATAGAGATTATCGTCAACCTCACAATCCCGAAAGCGCATGTCGAGGTTGGATTGCGCGCGCTCGATGCAGGCAAGCACACCTATTCTGAAAAACCTCTCGGGATCAATTTCGCCGAAGGCAAGCGCCTGGCAGAGGAAGCAAAAGCAAAGAAGCTGCGTATCGGTTCAGCACCCGACACGTTTCTCGGCGGCGGACACCAGACCGCACGCCGGCTCATCGACGAGGGTGTGCTTGGCATACCGGTTGGCGGGACGGCCAACTTCATGTGCCCGGGACACGAGCGCTGGCACCCAAACCCCGGCTTTTATTACGAGGTCGGCGGCGGTCCAATGCTTGACATGGGCCCTTATTACATCACCGATTTGGTCAATCTCCTCGGCCCAGTAGCGAAGGTTGCAGGGTTTGCTACGACACCAAGAAGCGAGCGCCTTATCACCAGCCAGCCCAAGAACGGCGAAAAGATCCCTGTCCACGTGGCAACGCATGTTGCGGGCGTACTGGCATTTGAAAGCGGGGCAGTCGTTCAGGTCGGCATGAGCTTTGATGTCGCCGGTCACAAACACGTACCACTCGAAATCTACGGTACGGAGGGGACCCTAATTGTACCCGATCCGAACCATTTCGGTGGCGAGGTGCAATTGCTGAAAAAAGGTGGCGCGTTCGAAACACAGGATCTCTCCTCGCCCTATGCAGACGGAAATTACCGCTCTATCGGTGTGGCAGATATGGCCTACGCCATCCGCGACGGCCGTCAACATCGTGCCAATGGCGATCTTGCGCTTCATGTCCTGGAAGTCATGGAGGCTTTCCAGACCGCGTCTGATACCGGCAATACCGTATCCATCACCACCGGTGTGGAGCGACCTGCCCCACTCGACATCTCGCTGGTCGACGGCCAGCTCGGTAAATAATCCTGAGGAGGAATTAAATGCGTGAAGCACTGATTGTATGGGGCGGCTGGAGCGGGCATGAGCCGCAAGAATGCGCTGCGATCGTCAAGGATATTCTGGAGGAAGACGGTTTCAAGGTCTATGTGGAGCACAGCACGGAGGCATTTGCCGATCCGTCGGTCCATGATCTCAGCCTCGTAGTGCCCATTGTCACGATGTCCAAGATCGAAAAGGAAGAGATCAAGAACCTGACGGCAGCGGTCGAAAACGGTGTAGGCATCGCCGGTTTCCATGGCGGCGCGGGCGACAGCTTCCGCGAGTGCGTCGAATACCAGTTTATGATCGGCGGACAGTGGGTGGCACACCCCGGCAACATCATCGACTACAAGATCAACATTACCCGCCCCGATGATCCTTTGATGGAGGGGATCTCCGATTTCCCCTACACATCAGAGCAGTATTACATGCACGTAGATCCCTCCAACGAGGTTCTTGCGACAACCACATTTACAGGAGACCATGCCTGGTGGATTGACGGCGTGGTTATGCCTGTTGTCTGGAAACGCAAATACGGCAAGGGCCGAGTTTTCTACTCAGCACTTGGTCATCAAGCCAAGGAGTTTGGCGTCCCCGAGATGAAGACCATGTTTCGGCGGGGCGCAAACTGGGCAGCACGATAAGTGCCCCATTAAAGTGAAACGCGTCATGCCGGTTAATCCCGGCATGACCATCGACGTCATCCGCGAATTGTTTCTTCTGCAGCAAGCGCGATAGCTAGAAGATGCTCATCCTTACCCAAAAGCGCCGAGAGCATCAGCCCTACCGGCATATCCGCGCCCCCCCTTCCGCATGGGATCGAAACTCCGCACCAGTCAAAGAAATTTCCGATTTGGGTATTGCGTAGAGTCTTTCCGTTCATGGCGAAAAACGCGTCGTCATCGGCCAAAAGCGGTTCTATTTTCGGGGCGACATGCGGAAGTGTCGGCGAAACAAGCAATTCATCCTCGCCCACCAGCTTTGAAAACTCGGCAATCATCTGCTCACGGGCATCGTTGATCGCAATGTAATCCGGCATGGAGATATTCGCTCCAAGCCGTGTTCTGGCAACCACACGCGGATCCATTCCTTCGGCTTCAGCGCCTTCCAGTCTAGCCTTGTGCAATGCAAATGCCTCGGCGGTTACGAGCGCGCCCTTTTCCTTGATGAGATCGAAGAGTGCCGAAAAAGAAGGAAACGATTGCCGCCGGACCCTGACGCCTTTTCCGGCTAGACGGTCGAGTGCGCCTTCAAAGGCATTCGCGACACCATCTTCTATACCATCGAAAAAGACCGTCTCGGGCACGACAACAGATAAATCATTGAGTGACGCCGGACTGACCACATCAGGAGCGGCTTTTCCGCACATGGCAGCGTCGACCCAGATGGCATCCCTGACCGTATGGGTCAGCGGCCCGAGCGAATCGAGGCTTTTCGCCAGCGGAAAGACACCCCGCATGGAGTAACGACCGCGGCTTGCTTTGTAGCCGACCACACCATTGAATGCTGCCGGGATGCGAACAGAGCCGCCCGTATCCGTACCAATCGCCACGGGAACAAGTCCGGCACCGACGGCAGCGCCTGCTCCCGAGGAAGATCCACCAGGCAATCGATGACCATCCTTCGACGCTGGATTGCGCGGTGTCCCGTAGTGCGGGTTAATTCCTAGTCCGGAGAACGCAAATTCACTCATATTGGTTCGTCCGACGCAGACCATACCTGCCTGCTGCAGCGCCGTGACCACATCTGCGTCGCGCTCTGCAGCTACGTTTTGTGCGAGCACCGTCGACCCGGCCGTCGTTGTTCTTCCCTCAAGGTCAAAAAGGTCTTTCCACGCGACCGGGATGCCGTCGAGCAACCCCATGCTTCGACCCTCGCGGATGCGGCGCGAAGCAGCCTCTGCTTCCTGCTTAGCTCGTTTTTCGGTCAGGTCGATAAAAATCGATTGGTCGTCAAACGAGCGGATCGCGTCCAGTGTTTGCTCGGCGAGTTCCCGCGGATCGAGCGCACCAGACTGGATCAAAGCGGAAAGCTGCGAGACGTTTTTGCCGGTATGGCTCATTTTGAATTCCTCGGTAAACGACATGCCGGAGCACCTTGCCGGTTCTGATCTGCTTGGCAAGCCTGCGATCTTGCCCAACGGAACGAAAATGGACGCTCCCGCGACAACGCTCGCCATGTTATGCGCGCCGCCGCTGAATTATTTCCAATTCGCAAGCACTGATCGTAAAAAGATGGGCTAATTCTTAATCACATCTAAACTTTGTTGAATTAATTAGCAGGCAGCATTCCAATACATATTTTATGAATTTCCATGACACGCAATCAGGCCACGCGACGGGGGAATATCGCGAATGGACGAGCCTGCCTATCGGCATAGGGATAGACAGAAACAGCACGGGCTAAACCCGGACTCGGCGAAAACGCCGAAGCGGTCCCGCATGCCCGGTCGCCGCTCCCTCGTCAACAAGATTACGTTTATTTTCCTGGCTGGTGTCATCTTCTCATACAGTGTCGGCGCACTGGTTGGCTGGTACATGTTTGTTGCTGCAGCAGGTGAACAATGGCTAAGTCAAGCGCGTCTGAACTCCCAAATTGCCAGTGCAACGCTACGCAGCGTCTACACTTACGTAAGCGTCAACGCCGATCCGGACGGGCAGGTCAACGGCATTTTGACGTCCCAGCCAATCGGCGATGACGAATCCATCCTCGTCACCGGGTTTGATCCGAGCGATGTGCTGGCCCTTATCAGCGCCCAGACAAAGAAGCCGTCATGGCTTTTCCGCTTCGATGCCAAAGATGCCAGTTTCAAACAAATTGCTGCGGCCTACGACGACGACAATCAGGAAGATGAACGCAAACTGATTACGCGCCCGATACTTGCGGACAGCGCAGCGCGCGGCGAGTTTGTGGCCGATTTCGCAACCATAGGCGATGCCGATCACTACATTGGCCTCCTGCCAATCATAAATAACGCCACAAGGCAGCCGATCGGTGCGGTGGCCGTTAGTATTGGCGGTGCAGAAGAACTATACGGGGCCCAACGCAAGCTTTTCTATAACTCGCTGATAGCACTGGTTGCCGTCCTCCTTGTGACCGGAATTCTGGTCGCCGTGATGGCCCGTCGCGTTTTAAAACCCGTACCTGTGCTCGTTCAGGCGACGCTGCAAATCGCGCGCGAGAAAACCGACATGGTGACGCCGTTCCAGGATCGCCGTGACGAGATCGGCGATATGGCGGTCGCCATCGAGACGCTTCGCGAGGCCGTAGTGGAGCGCAGTCATCTCAGACAAATCCGCGACATGGCCCAACAGATGGAACACATGGCGCATCATGACGCGCTGACCGGCCTCCCCAATCGTGTCCTTCTGATGAAAACCCTTGATGCATGCCTTGATCAACTTGCCGCGACAGGCACCCGCGTAAACGTGATGCTTCTTGATCTGGATCGCTTCAAAGCCGTCAATGACACATTCGGGCATGCATCCGGGGACGCATTGCTTGTGGCGGTAGCAGCACGAATTTCCTCAGCTCTCGGCCCAAACGACATGGTCAGCAGGCTGGGCGGTGACGAGTTCGCAATCATTCAGGCTGTGGATAAAGATCAAGAGAAAGAAGGCCAAGCGCTGGCAAGGCGGGTGGTGGAAGCCGTCTCTCAGAACTTCAGCCTCAGCAGTACAACTGTGAGCATCGACACGAGCATCGGCATCGCCTGCGCACCGGTTCACGGCACATCCTCGAGCCAGCTTCTGCAGCACGCTGACCTTGGTCTTTATCGCGCAAAGTCGATGGGATGCGGTCTGTTCGTCTTTTACGAGCCAGGCATGGACATGGCGACACAAGACAAACATGCGCTCGAGATAGACATGAAGGCGGCGCTGCAAAACCACGAGTTCGAGCTTCATTACCAGCCGATCATCGACCTGAAAACGGGCCGGATCGCGGCTTACGAGGCGCTTGCAAGGTGGCGCCATAGCACACTCGGCGTCATTTCCCCGGAGCGCTTCATCGCTCTCGCAGAAGAAAGCAATTTCATTAAACCATTGGGTGAATGGGT
Organism: Agrobacterium tumefaciens; assembly: GCA_025559845.1. Taxonomy (NCBI): domain Bacteria; kingdom Pseudomonadati; phylum Pseudomonadota; class Alphaproteobacteria; order Hyphomicrobiales; family Rhizobiaceae; genus Agrobacterium; species Agrobacterium tumefaciens. Next base: position 2,263,363 of record CP048470.1, on the reverse strand, counting down.
GATATCGCAGGCCTGCCGCGATGCCATGGCCTGGCCGCAGGATATCCGCCTCGCCGTCAACCTCTCGGCCGTACAGTTGTCCCACGACGATATAGTCGAGATTGTCGACAGTGCCCTCGCCAAATCGGGCCTGCCAGCAGCGCGACTTGAACTCGAGGTAACTGAGACGGCTATCCTGGAAAAAGACAGCGGCGTCCGGGCCCTGAAGCGCTTGAAAGACCGCGGCGTGCGCCTCGCTCTTGATGATTTTGGAACGGGCTACGCGGCCTTGAGCAGTCTCACACACATAGCATTCGACAAAATCAAGATCGATCGCGAGTTCGTTTCCGGACTTCCTGGCAATCCAATGTGCTCGGCAATCGTTCGGACCATAACGGATATGGCTGAACAGATCGGCCTCGAAGTAACAGCCGAAGGGGTCGAAACCGAGGCACAGGTCGAAGCACTCAGGCTCCTCCAATGCGACGAGGCGCAGGGATATTATTTTGCCGAACCTGCTCCACTTGCCGAAATTACAAAGAACCGGACTGCAGACACTTTACCCTCGCTGGCGCATCGGCACATCGATCCGTCGCCGGAGAGGGAACATGAAATTTCAGCACAAGCTATTTGAAACTAGACCGAAAGAAGCGCAATCGCGCTGAGCAAAAGGAAAATGACATGCGTTTTTTCATGCCTTGCCTTTTTCTCCTGACGTCCTTGGCCCCCAACAACGTCTCGCATGCCGCTGATGACGCCGGCACGCTGGAGCGAATTTCTCAATCCGGAAAGATCAGGATCGGCTATCGCGAAGCCGAGCCGCCATTCTCCTATCAATTGCCGGACGGAAAAATTGTCGGCTTCTCAACCGATCTTTGCCAAACGATCGCTGACGATGTCCGAAAGGAACTCGGGCTCAAAAAACTTGATATCGAATATGTCAAGGCAACGCCCGCGACACGTTTTATTCTTGTCAAAACCGGTCAAATCGACCTTGAATGCGCTGCAACGACCAACAATGCAGAGCGAAGGAAAATGGTCGATTTTTCCTACCCCAATTTTATGACCGCGACCCAGTTCCTGTCCCGGAGCGCCGATCATCTTAAAACGATTTCGGATCTTGCTGGCCGTTCCGTCACGTCGGCATCGGGTACCGTCAATATTGAGCAACTTATCGCCGTCAATCGGCAGAAGGGGCTCAACATTTCAGTGATGCCCACGAAAACCAACGAGGAGTCCTTCGAGCTCGTTGCATCGGGCAAGGCTTCGGCGTTCGTCATGGATGGCATCCTGCTTGCAGCACTCGCCGCAACGTCCGAAAATCCTGAACTCTACAGCCTTTCCGAAGATACGCTGAGTGCACCCGAACCCTACGGCTTGATGTTCAGACGCGATGATCCTGCATTCAAAGCAGTCGTGAATACGAGCTTGAGGAGGGTATTCACCAGTAAGACCATCAACGAGCTCTACACGAAATGGTTCACCTCTCCGATCCCCCCGAACGGAATGAACCTGAAGCTCCCGATGACCAGCACTCTCAGGCAAGCCTATAACAATCCAAGCGAATACAACGAATGAGCGCGGCGGTATGAAACCGGTTGTCACCAAGCTTTAATCTCGATGGATCACGTGTCTGGAGCCCCCCTATGAAGTGTTCTGCATTGTGGGTTGCCTTAATCATAATCCCCGCTACACCAGTTATCGCGTCTGACGTCGAGGCACAGCCCCCTACCCTCGATACGATAGCGCGGACCGGCATCATCAAAATCGGCTACGGCGACAACAACATGCCGTTTTCCTATCTCGCGGCCGACGCGAGCCCCATCGGCTACAGTATCGATCTTTGTCTCTTTGTGACTGCGACAATCAGGGAAAAGCTCGGCCGCCCGGACATCAGGATCGAATTCGTCGAACGGACACCAAGTAACCGGGTCATGATGCTCAACAGCGGAGCGATCGACCTCGAATGTGTCGCCAGCACCAATACGGAAGAACGGCGCAAGGCCGTCTGGTTTTCGTACGGCATTTTTCTGACAGGTACCCGGTACGTGTCCCTCAGCTCAAGCCAGTTGAAGACGGTCGACGATCTTGCCGGGAGGACCGTTTCCGTGACAACGGGAACGATCAATATCAGTCAATTGAACGCCTTGAACCGGCGCAAGAACATGAGCATCGCCGTCCTTCAGAACGACAGCACAAAGGGTGGCTTCGATATGGTGACAGAAGGTCGTGCGTCGGCCTTCATTATGGACGACATACTGTTGAGGTCATTCGTCGCAGAGACCGGAAAACCTGCCGACTACACCATTTCAAGTGACTACCTTGCCCCTCCCCAACCATATGGATTGATGATGCGGCATGGTGACACTGACTTTAGAGATACAGTAAATGGCGCTCTGGCTAAAATCTATTCCAGTGGCGAGATCGACAAGATCTACGACAAATGGTTCAATGCACCGATCCCGCCGCACGGACTGAACCTCCGGCGTCCCTTGCCCGACGATCTTGCTGCCACGTTCCGAAACCCGATTGATACGACCGTTGAATAAGCACACGCCGCCGATTGATGAACCGGCGGCGTTGTCTGAACGAACGGTCAATCAAGCCGCCTTCAGGTCTGTCCCAAGCGGGATCTCGACATCGATTTCCAGCACAGATACGTGCTCGTCGCGGTCCATTCGAACCTGAACCTTGTCGTTGTCGATTTGCACATGTTTTGAAATCACTGCGAGGATTTCTTCTCTCAGGATTGCGACAAGATCGGACCCTGACGATGCCCGCTCATGCGCGAGCAAAACCTGCAGACGTTCGCGCGCAAGTGGCGCAGACTTCTGCTTGCGAAAAAGACTGAAGATGCTCATGCAGCCCTCCTTGCGAAGATCTTCGAGAAGATACCACGCTTCTCACCTGGTACGACAACAGGGATCTCTTCACCGGAGAGGCGCCGCGCGGCATCAAAATAGGCCATCGCCGGTGCGCAGCGTGCATCGGCCAGCGTTACCGGGGAACCGACATTCGACGCCCGAAGAACATCCGAGCTTTCTGGAATGATGCCCAGCAGAGGAATGGAGAGGATTTCCAGGACGTCATCGACCTTCAGCATATCGCCCCGTTCGGCGCGAGCGGGATCATAGCGGGTAAGCAGAAGGTGCTTTTCCATGCGCTCGCCCCGTTCTGCTTTCACGGTCTTGGAATCGAGCAGCCCGATGATGCGATCGGAATCGCGGACGGAAGACACTTCTGGATTGGTGACAACGACCGCGACATCGGCGTGGCGCATTGCGAGCGTTGCACCGCGCTCGATACCCGCAGGACTATCACAAATTACCCAGTCGAAGTGTTTTCTGAGTTCGTTGATGACCCATTCGACGCCTTCCGGTGTCAAATTGTCCTTGTCCCTTGTCTGGGAGGCTGGCAGGAGAAACAACGTTTCGAGGCGCTTGTCACGGATAAGCGCCTGGGTCAGCTTCGCATCACCCTGGATAACGTTGACGAGGTCATAGACGACGCGACGCTCGGCACCCATGACGAGATCCAGGTTGCGCAGGCCGACATCAAAATCCACGACGACGACTTTCTGCTTGTTCTGTGCCAGAGCAGCGCCCAGCGCAGCAGTCGAGGTGGTCTTGCCGACCCCGCCCTTTCCGGAAGTTACGACGACTACCTTCCCCATATTGCTCTCCTGTCCTGTTTTCTGGCCATTTTGGCTCAATTGAGTTTTTCTGCTTTGATTGTATCGTTCTCCAGCCAAAGCTGGACCGGCTGACCGCGCAGCTTCTCGTCTATATCTTCAGCGACCTTATAGACGCCGTCGATTGCGAGAAGCTCGGCTTCAAGCTTGCGGCAAAAGATGCGTGACGTAACATTGCCAAGTGATCCCGCCATGGCTCTGCCCCTCAGGGCCCCATAAACGTGGATAGAGCCGCCCGCGATGATCTCGGCTCCTGAGGCAACCGAGCCAATAATCGTCACATCGCCTTCCGGAAACATGATCGACTGGCCGGACCTGACAGGTTCGTTGATGACAAGCGACTGGACGACGGCACGAACTTCGTTGATCGATCGCGGTTTTGGCTCTTCAGCCTCAACAGGTGCTGACGCTACAGGCTCAACCTCGACATCGGATGCAGGCTTGCCGCCCTTCAAGGCAGGAGGCATACCGGGCTCGATCATCGAGGGACGCACACCCTCAATGCCCATGATACCGACGTTGCGTTCCGTCAACGCGGCGAGAAGCGCCTTCAGGCCCGCTTTGTCGACCTGGAGATCTGCTACATCAAGCACGACGGGCCGCGCCAGGAAAAAGCCGGCTGAGCGAGCCGCCAGATCGTCAAGCCTCTCCAGCCACTGCTCGACGGGCGCCTCAGGCGATAGGACAACGGCCAGAAAGGAGCGGCCTTTAATGCGGATCGAACGTTGGTCTGTTAGCACTTCGGTCATCTTGGTAAACAAATCGTTGACATCAGGTAGCTCTAATTTGGTTAACAAAAGGTTAACGTCATGGCGAAAATGATCTCGCCGTTAAGAAATCGCCGCGCCAGAATGCTTCTTTAAAAACATCGAAAAACCCGGCTCATCCATTGATTTTAATTCCATATCTTCATTTTGAAACGAGCATGACCAAGCTCAGTCAATGCGCATCTCTTCGCAACCTGAAACACTGAACCCGTGCAAAGGGCAACGAAGCGTGTCGAGTCAGAGGTATCATCAATTGTCCGATTCTGGGACGGCAAGCTTGCGCCAGGCTTGGGTTAAATCTTGCCCATCAGAGACTGCGGTTGACGGGGAGGTAGATGAAAATGATTCCGTCGCTCTGAGCTATACGCTAGAGAGGAGCGCAGTCCGTCAACGAACAGGCAAGAACATCAGGAACTCACATGCACAACAAAGTAACAAAGGCTGAGGCCGCCTTGACGCGCGAACATTCCGCGTTCCTCTTCGATATGGACGGAACGTTGGTCAATTCCATTGCCGTTGTGGAACGTGTCTGGCGTGAATGGGCTGTCGCGAACGGCATCGAACCCAACGCCTTTCTCAATCGCATCCACGGCATGCGGGCATCAGAGGTCGTTCGACGCGAAGCAGTGCCTGGCCTTGATGTCGATGAACAGGCGGCCATCCTACTCCAAAAGGAAATGGATGACGTAGATGGCATCATCCAGATCCCGGGTGCGGCCGAGTTCCTGAAGAAACTCCCTGTCGGCACGTGGGCCATCGTCACCTCTGCAGCGCGTGTACTTGCCGAACGCAGGCTGGCGGCGGCCGGATTGACACCGCCCGAAGTCATGATATGCGCCGAAGATGTTGTAGACGGAAAGCCGGATCCCGAGGGCTATAAAAAAGCGGCGGCGTTGCTTGGAATACTGCCCGAGAACTGTGTTGTCTTTGAAGATGCGCCTGCGGGTATTGAAGCGGGAGAGCGTATGGGAGCCACTGTTGTCGTTATCAACACAACACACTCCCACCCCACCGACGGGCCGCATCTCTCGATCGGCGATTACGCCGAACTTGGCCTCATCGTCAGCGAGGACGGGAAACTGAAGCTTACGTCGGCCACCACCTGACGCGTCTTGGTGCAGCCGTCATAAGGCTTACGAGTCGTATGGCGGCCTAGCCACCTGACCAATTTCCGCAACGGACGAACAACAACAAGACGTCTGAATTTCGTAAATACCTATTTATAACAATGACTTGTATCGATCTAATTTTTTAACATCTCTCGGATTGACTTTATCGAGCTGAACGATCACAAATTAAATTGGTAAGACAATCTTACCGCTTGCGCGAAGGGGGGAGACTTTCGCGTCGGGAGGAAATCATGTTCGTGGCTTTGGAGCCGCGCCGCCTTTACAGGCTGGTCGCGGAGCGAATTCGTTTACTCATCGAAACTGGAGAGTTGGTAGACGGTCAGCGTCTGCCGGCGGAGCGTGATCTTGCCGAACGATTTGGCGTTTCCCGTCCGACGGTCCGCGAAGCGCTTATTGTTCTCGAAGTGGAAGGCCATATCCACATTCGTATGGGTTCAGGCGTCTACGTCAACGCAGCAGGACGGCCGCAGGAGCAGGCTTCCCCGGTCCCCGACGCCCATGGCCCCTTCGAGATCCTGCAGGCGAGATGCATCATCGAGAGCGCGATCGCTGAAGAGGCGGCGCGCATTGCGGGTCCCGATGCCATCGCCAGACTGGATGACATCATCGAACGCATGGCCAATTCAGTCAACAATTCGCCGCAGGCACTTCATTTAGACCGCGCCTTCCACACAGCTATCGCCGATATAATCGGCAATTCCGCGCTCAACAGGTTCACAGGCCTGATTTATGACGAGCGCAGTCTGTCCCCCTATTTCCAGAAGCTCGCCAGCTATTTTGAAGGCCCCCACAGCTGGAACCTCGCGGTAGATGAGCATCGGGTTGTCCGTGAAGCAATCGCGGCCAATGACCCGGAGGGCGCGCGTGAGGCAATGCGGCAGCACCTGACCTTGTCTCAAAGGAGATTTTCCGAAAGTTTCGGGGAGGAAACAATCGGAGAGGACTGATCGCCAGCGCACGCGGTGGCGGGAGAATGCAACTGGTCTGACTTTAATTCGGGAGGAGTTAAGAATGAAAATCAGATTGACAACCTTGATGGGTGCAACAGCGGCAATTCTATTGTCGACCTTTGCTGCACAAGCTCAAACCGCTCTTAAGTGGGCACACGTCTATGAAACATCCGAACCGTTCCACACGGACTCGGTCTGGGCGGCAGAAGAGATCGCCAAGCGTACCGATGGTCGCTACAAAATCGACGTGTTTCCGGCATCCCAGCTCGGCAAGGAAGCCGATATTAACCAGGGTCTGAAGCTCGGCACGGTCGATATTATCATTTCCGGCTCAAGCTTTGCCGCCCGTGATCACAAGCCGATCGGCGTCACCTATTTCCCTTACATTTTCCGTGATCCGAGCCACCTTATTGCCTACACCAAGAGTGACGTCTTCAAAAAACTCGCAAAGGGTTATGAAGACAAGACGGGCAACCACATCGTCGCGGTCAGCTATTACGGTACTCGACATACAACCTCGAACAAGCCGATTGCGAAATGCTCGGATATGGCCGGGTTGAAGATGCGCGTTCCCGACGTTCCTGCCTATCTCGCGATGCCGCGCGCTTGCGGTGCGAACACGACGCCGATCGCTTTTGCAGAAGTCTATCTCGCGCTTCAAAACGGAACTGTGGAGGCACAGGAAAACCCGTTGACGACGATTGAGGCGAAAAAATTCTACGAGGTTCAGAAAAACATCGTCCTCAGCGGTCACATCGTTGACCACCTCAACACCCTGGTCTCCAAGACACGCTGGGCAAGCCTCTCGGATGAAGACAAAAAGATCTTCACCGAGGTCATGCAGGAAGCGGCTGCGCGTACAACCAAGACAATCGAAGCCCGTGAACTCGCACTCGTCGACGAGTTCAAATCCAAGGGTATCAATGTCGCTGAAGTCGACAAGGCAGACTTCGAGAAGAACGTCATCGAAAAGGTGAAGCTCGAAGACTTCGGCTACGAAAAAGCCGACTGGGACGCAATTCGCGCCATCAAGTGATGCATGTGAGCATCCCGGCTCCGACTGGGCCGGGATGCACCCCATCAAGACCTTCTGCCTGGAGTCCCTCAATGACTGACCATCAGCACGCCCCTGTCAGCGTCGAAGAAATGGCGCACGCTTTCGAGGAAGAAGTCGGCCCGGTTGATCTTTCCCCCTATGCGCTAGAGGACTGGCTGACCCTTGCCGTCTTCTGGGGTATGGGGCTGTGCGTCTTCCTGCAATTCTTCACCCGCTATGTCCTTAACGATAGTTTCGCATGGACGGAAGAAATTGCCGCCAATTGTCTCGTTGTCGTGGTTTTTCTCGGTTCGGTCATGTGCGTGCGCATGTTCCGGCACATTCACGTCGACCTGATTTACCGTTTCCTGTCAAAACCTGTCGGTCGCGCCTTGGAGCTTGTCGTCGACCTGATCACCATCAGCTTCTTTGCCTACATAACGTGGCTTATGTGGCGGTATCTCGAAATCGTCGGCGACGAGCGCATGGTCACTGTAGACCTCCCGCGTGGCATCGTTTTCTACACCGTTTTTGCAGCCTTCGTGCTGATGTTCGTTCGCGCCCTGCACAATTTCATCAAGGACATCACAAGCAAACAGACAATCCGTGAGAAGGCTCAGGAAGCCGTTAGCACACAGGGAATATAGATTATGCTTCTGCTCATCGGCTCCTTTCTTCTGCTTCTCATCATCGGTACGCCCGTTGCGGTTTCAATGGCTGTCTCGTCGCTACTTTATCTCGTCATTTACGACGTCGCGCCCGACATCATCGCCGCCCAGCGCATGATCGCAGGTGTGGAGAGCTTTCCACTGATCGCGGTTCCCTTCTTCATTCTTGCCGGAAATCTGATGAACATCGCGGGCGTGACAAGTCGTATCTACCGATTTGCGCTTGCCTTGGTCGGCTGGATGAAGGGTGGTCTTGCTCAGGTGAACATTATTGGCTCCGTCGTTTTCTCCGGCATGTCTGGAACGGCACTTGCCGACGCCGCCGGCATCGGGACGATCGAAATCAAAGCAATGAAAGATCACGGCTACCCGGTTGAGGCAGCCGTAGGCGTGACTGCAGCCTCGGCCACGCTTGGGCCAATCTTCCCTCCATCCCTGCCCTTCGTGATCTACGGAATGATGGCGAACGCCTCGATCGGTGCTCTATTCATGGCTGGCATCATACCCGGTGTTGTCATGACCGTCCTCATGATGCTGACGGTTTATGTCTTTGCCAAGCGCAAGGGCTGGGGGTCGGATACGCCCTTTGAACTGAAACAGCTCCTTTCAGCATCGATAGAAGTTGTGATCGTTCTCGCGTTTCCTGTTGCTGTTTATCTTATGATCGTCGCTGGACTGTCTATCAATGTGGCCGTCCTGCTTGGACTTGTCGTCCTTGTTGCACTCGACTGGTATTATGACTTTTCGGCAGTGATGGCCTTGATGACGCCCGTCCTCCTCATCGGCGGCATGACGATGGGGTGGTTCACGCCGACAGAAGCTGCGGTAGCGGCTGTGCTGTGGTCGCTCTTTCTTGGGCTTGTGCGCTATCGTACGATGACTTTCAAAACCTTGTCGAAGGCAACGTTCGACACAATCGAGACAACTGCATCCGTTCTTTTCATCGTGACAGCAGCGTCAATCTTTGCTTGGCTTTTGACGGTCAGCCAGGCGGCCCAGCTCTTTTCAGACTTCATGTTTTCGATGACCAGCAATTGGTGGACGTTCCTGATCATCGTCAACGTTCTGCTTCTGGTGGTGGGAGCATTCCTCGACACAATAGCGGCAATCAGCATTCTCGTGCCTATTCTCATGCCGGTTGCGGCACGTTACGGCATCGATCCTGTCCAGCTTGGTTTGATCGTGACCCTCAACCTCATGATCGGCCTCCTCACGCCGCCTGTCGGGATGGTGCTTTTCGTCCTGTCCCGCATATCGAAGATGTCGGTTGAACGGACAACGTTGGCGATCCTGCCATGGATGATCCCGCTCTTCATTGCCCTGGCACTGATTACCTTCATTCCGGCGGTCACCCTCTGGTTACCGACACAGCTCGGTCTGATCCGTTAAGACAATGGGGCGCGGCTATCCCGCGTCCCTCCTTATTTCATGAGAGAAGGGAATCAGTCATGCAGACACGCGTGGCACGTCTTCACGGCAGGCGGCATCTGGAAATAGAAACTCAAAGTGTCCCAGGTCCAGGACCAGGCGAAGTCCTACTGCAGATGGCCGCGGGTGGGATCTGTGGATCGGATCTTCATTATTATCAGGATGGCGGGTTCGGACCGGTGCGCGTGCGTGAACCGATCATCTCAGGTCACGAAGCCTCAGGTTATGTTCGGGCGCTTGGAAGCGGCATAAGCAATCTGGTGATCGGCCAACTTGTGGCCGTCAACCCATCGCAGCCCTGCGGCCATTGTCTTTTTTGCAAGAAGGACCAGCCAATTCACTGCCTCGAAATGCGGTTCATGGGAAGTGCCATGCGCATGCCACATGAACAGGGCATGTTCAGGGACAGGCTGGTTGTGTCGGCCAAACAATGCGCTCTAGTTGGCAAGGATGTGACGGCTGCAGAAGCGGCCTGCACCGAACCGCTTGCGGTCTGCCTGCATGCCGTCGCGCAAGCAGGCGACCTCGCCGGTCTAAACGTTCTGGTGACCGGCGCTGGACCGATCGGATTATTGACCGTTGCGGCCGTGCGCCACGCTGGAGCGTCTGAGATCGTTGTTACCGACCTGGCGGACGGAGCCCTTGCACGGGCTCCTGCGATGGGCGCGGATCGTACGATCAACGTTGCCACCAATGCCGAAAACCTCATCCCCTACCAGGACAACAAGGGTTACTTCGACATCATTTTCGATTGCTCTGCTGCCGCGCCCGCCCTGAGGAGCGCATTTGCCGCAATAAAGCCGCGTGGTACCATCGTTCAGGTGGGAGTGACAGGTGACATCACCATCCCGCTCAATGCGCTTGTCGGGAAGGAAGTGCTCTGGCGTGGATCGCAACGTTTCCACGAAGAGTTCGCAATAGCTGCTGCGTTGATCTCATCCCGTGAGATCGATGTGCGGCCAATCATCTCGCACAGCTTTCCGTTGGAAGAAGCGGCGGCGGCCTTCGAGCAGGCCGGCGACAGGACCCGCGCCTGCAAGGTGCAGCTCACTTTTTCCCAAGCATGACATCGAAGGACATACAATGAGACATACGTGGCGGTGGTTCGGACCGGTCGACAAAGTGACAGTGCAAGATGCAGCACAGGCGGGTGCACAAGGCATTGTCAGTGCATTGCACCACATAGCGACGGGTGATGTCTGGCCGGTGGAGGAGATCAGCAAGCGGCATGAGGCGATCAAGGCAGGCGGGCTGGTCTGGGACGTGGTGGAAAGTGTGCCTGTCTCTGAGGATATCAAGACCCAAAGGGGTGAATGGAAACGCCACGTCTTGAACTGGCAGGAAACACTGCGCCGATTGTCGGCCTCCGGTATTCGAACTGTGTGCTACAATTTCATGCCGGTTCTGGATTGGACCAGAACTGATTTGCGGTGGGAGACCAGGCATGGCGCGAGAGCCATGCGGTTCGACCTTGTCGACTTCGCAGCCTTCGATATCCACATTCTCAAGCGGCCAGACGCTCGAGCTGACTACCCCGACTGGCTCCACGATCAGGCTGCACAACGGTTTTCGGGAATGGCCGATGAAAAGATCGCGGCACTCGGCAAGAACATAGGTGCCGGCCTGCCCGGCTCCGCAGATGGTTATACACTAGAACAACTCCTGGAAAAACTCAGCTCCTATCAAGGTATTGATCGTACCAGACTGCAACAGAACCTCATCGACTTCCTGTCGGAGGTCGTTCCAGTGGCAGAAGAAGTCGGCATCAATATTTGCGCCCACGGCGATGATCCGCCGTGGCCCCTGCTCGGCCTGCCACGGATCTTGTCGACCGAGGCGGATTATGCCCACATGCTGTCTCAGGTCGACAGCCGGGCAAACGGTGTAACTCTGTGTACCGGTTCGCTCGGTGCACGTGCAGACAACAATCTTCCCTTCATCGCCAAACGCTTTGCTGATCGCATTCACTTCGTTCACCTGCGTAATGTAACGCGCGACACCGATACGGTGCCCTGCTCCTTTTTTGAAGACGAGCATCTGGAAGGGGGCACGGATATGGTGGCGGTCATTGCGGCGCTCATCCAGGAGGAATCGCGACGCCGCGCTGAAGGGCGCCAGGATCACCAGATACCAATGCGACCGGACCATGGACAGGAAATCCTCGACGATCTCAGGCGAGGTGCCCAGCCAGGTTATCCTGCCATCGGCCGCCTGAAGGGGCTGGCGGAATTGCGCGGGATCGAACGAACCCTGATGCACAGCCGTTTCGGCCTGAGCGACACATCCACAACCTGATCCACCATCCGTCATATTCACTCAAGACCGGATCTGCGTGGAAAAGGCCAGCCAATCAGCTACACCTTCCTGCAGGCATACGCAGGAAGGTGTGGCGGTGGCTGTTGTACGTTGTCGTCAAATAATCACACTTTTCGAGCAAATAAAGTACAAAGCGTCTTTCGCCAGAGCCCCACAAGGGTTAAGGCAGAGGGCAACCGGACAAGGATCGTCAGGTCGGCAAATTGCCTGCTGCCTGCGGTCCAGTCGTACGGTCTCGGGTGGACGTTCCACACAGGTTTCGATTTTCAGGGAAGAGCACAATGAGTTTCAAGCCGCATGGCAAACATCTCGTCGCAGGAGAATGGGTCGCAACGGAAACAAAGTTTCGTAGTGAACCGGCTCAAGGCGAAGCATTCGACTTTTCGGTCGGTACGGTCGACCTGGTAAACAAGGCGTGCGAGGCCGCAGAAGACGCCTTCTGGAGCTACGGTTACACCACTCGGGAAGAGCGCGCCGCGTTCCTCGACACCATTGCTGACGAGATCGAAGCCCGCGCCGACGCAATCACCGAAATCGGCTCTGCCGAAACGGGCCTGCCGGCAGGCCGTCTTCAGGGCGAGCGTGGCCGCACGACCGGTCAGTTGCGCCTCTTCGCATCGCACATTCGCAATGGCGAGTATCTCGATCGCCGCCATGACGTGGCACTGCCGGATCGCCAGCCGCTGCCCCGACCGGATATTCGCCTTATGCAGCGTCCAATCGGCCCGGTTGCCGTTTTCGGCGCATCCAACTTCCCGCTGGCATTCTCTGTTGCCGGTGGCGACACCGCAGCAGCACTTGCTGCCGGTTGCCCGGTGGTCGTCAAGGGTCACTCAGCTCACCCTGGCACTGGCGAGATCGTTGCAGAAGCCGTGCTTGCTGCCGTCAAGAAGCACAACCTTCACCCAGGCGTTTTCTCGCTGATCCAGGGCGGCCGTCGTGACGTTGGCTCTGCCCTCGTCCAGCATCCACGCATCAAGGCAGTCGGCTTCACAGGGTCGCTGGCCGGTGGACGCGCCCTGTTCGACCTGTGTGCACAGCGTCCAGAGCCGATCCCGTTCTTCGGTGAACTCGGCTCTGTCAATCCGATGTTCCTCCTGCCGGAAGCGATCAACGCACGCGGCGAAGCCATCGCAAAGGGCTGGGCAGGTTCGCTCACCATGGGTGCTGGCCAGTTCTGCACGAACCCCGGCATCGCTGTCGTCCTGTCGTCTCAGGCTGACGCCATTGCCGAGACGGCACGTGCTGCACTGTCCGAGGTCGGCCCACAAGTCATGCTGACGGACGGGATTGCCTCTGCCTATCGCGACGGCCGCGACCGCATCGCAGCCGGTAACGGCGTTCGCGACGTTCTGACCACCACCTGCAATCTGCGCAACGCCACACCTTACCTGTTCCGCGTTTCTGCTAAGGACTGGCTTGCCAACCATGCACTTGCGGAAGAAGTCTTTGGGCCACTCGGCCTTATCGTGACGGTCGACAGCGCCGAGGAAATGATCGAAGTGGCAAAAAGCTTCGAAGGTCAGCTTACCGCCACGCTTCATCTCGATGCGGGTGACGCTGAACTGGGTCGCAAGCTTCTGCCGATCCTCGAGCGCAAGGCTGGTCGTGTCCTCGCCAACGGCTTCCCGACGGGTGTCGAAGTCTCTGATGCCATGGTTCACGGCGGCCCCTACCCGGCCTCGACCAACTTCGGTGCGACCTCGGTTGGCACCATGTCGATCCGTCGCTTCCTGCGCCCGGTTTCTTACCAGAACATTCCGGCTGACGTTCTCCCGTCCGACATCGGTTGATTTTTGAGTTCACGCCGGCAAAACAGTTTGCCGGCGTGATCCCGCATCCTCGGCGCGCAGAACATACGTGGCCACACCTCCCCTCGCCTATCTAAAATGGCATCTGGGCGCTCCGCCCGTTGACGGCGTCGTTGCCTTTCTAATTTTCCAACATTTTTTGAGTCCGTTTTTCCACATCTGGCGCCGCACGGGTTGACAGTCCGCGCTATCGTAATGTTATTACATTTCAGATTGAATGTAATAACATTACAGAACCGATACCTCGCTATCGCGATCGGACCTTAACTGTCGGAAGGACACTCATGGCACCTCCTCTTCATAATTTCCTCATGTCTGCGCTTGCGTCTTCTCTACTGTTTGCGCCCTTTGCCACACTCAATGCATCAGCAGAGGAAAGCCAGGACAGCCGCACGGAGTGGCGCCTTTTCGTCGCAGACCATTCCCAACCAATTGTCCGCGCGATCAATTTCGAAGACGGGAAGGAACTGGCGCGCTATGATTTGAAGGGTTACGCAGCACTCACTGCAAGTGCCACCGGACAGACGGTGTTCGCGACCCAATCGGACGCAGACGTCGTCAACATCATCAAAACCGGCATTATTTTATCCGACCACGGTGAGCACCGAGATCTCGATGTGGAAGAGACCGCCCTCCTGCCTGTGATTTTCGAAGGAAAACGTCCGTTCCACGTGGTACCCCACGATGATCACGCTATTCTCTTTTACGATCGCGGCGGCAAGGCCGACGTTATCGACGAGGCAGCTCTACTGGAAGGAAAGGCAAAGGTCCGAACAATCGACACAACGGCAGCCCATCACGGTGTCGCGGTCACGATGGGGCGCTACGTCCTTGTATCAGTCCCCGATCAGAACGCTGAATTGAAGCCCGATGCCTTGCCGCCACGTGTCGGAGTGCGCGTCCTCGACAAGGACGGAAAAGAAGTCGGTCAGCAAGCAAAGTGCACGGATCTGCATGGCGAGGCAACTTCCGCCAGACTAGTCGCATTCGGTTGCAAAGAAGGCGTTCTGGTTGCCCGGCCTGGCGGCATCGATGGTCCAGAATTTGAAATGCTCCCATACCCGGAGCATTTCCCGAAGGCGAACACCGGTACGCTGCTTGGCGGTAAATCCATGCAGTTCTTCCTCGGCAACTACGGCGAAAACAAAGTGGTTCTCATCGATCCGGACGGCGAGGAAAAGTTCCGTCTCATCGAGCTACCAACACGACGTGTCGACTTCATCCTCGATCCCGCCAACCCGCGCAATGCCTACATCCTGACAGAAGACGGGGATCTGCACGTCCTTGATATTCTTGAGGCGGCTATCGTACGAAAATCGAAGATAACCGAGCCTTACAGCAAAGACGGCCATTGGCGTGACGCGCGCCCGCGCCTTGCAGTCGCCGACGGCAAGATCGCTCTTTCGGATCCACGCCACTCGCTGATACGGGTGGTGGACGCCGAGACCCTGAAAGAAACGCGCACGATCCCCGTGGAAGGCCAACCGTTCTCGATCGTCGCAGTTGGCGGTTCGGGAGTTTCGCACTAAAAATTGCCTATGTGGCGGACAGGTCACCCTGTCCGCCATTTCTCAAACGCTCACTCCGCCACTTCGAAGCGGATCGGGTGTGCCCCCTCCCAAAGAACTTTCGGCCCAAGTTCCGCCAGCTTGTCCAGATTGGACGTCAGCGTAATGAAATGGTTTCCCGCGAGCTGTCCGACTTTCGAGGAGAAATCCACGCCTCCATACGCCAACAAGATTTCCGTTTCACTGATACCGCCTGGATAAAGAATGAACTGTCCAGGGGCCGGATGGCTGGTATGGTTTTCGTATCCGACGCCAAACTCATAGTCTCCAAGCGGAATCCAGACACCTTCACCGGACCAGCGCACGTGGACGATCTGGCCTTCGAATGGCATGCGAGCAAGGAATGCCTCACAGGTTTTAGGGGCTTTTTCCATCTCCAGCACAGCGTCGAATACGTAGGGGCCGGCGGTTACCTTCAGCTTCATCAGTTATTGTCTCCAGTGTGTCAGTTTAAAATTATTCAAGCCTTTCGGCGGGTACTCGCGGCGCGATAAACACCGTCGCCTTTCTTGCCCTTAAGCACCCCGTCCTCGACCATGATGCGTCCGCCCAGAATGACGGTCGTCGGCCAGCCCGCGACATCCATTCCCTCATAGGGCGAATAGTCTGCCCCATCGTGGAGTTCGGCATGGCGGATTGTACGTTTTTCTTTCGGATCCCAGATTGCAAGATCGGCATCGGAGCCAATGGCGATGGTTCCCTTCTGCGGATACAAACCGTATGTTTTCGCGTGATTTGTCGCTGTAAGGGCAACAAAGCGCTGTAAATCAATCCGACCCTTCATGACGCCTTCGGAAAACAGGATCGGCATCCTTGTTTCCACGCCGGGAATACCGTTCGGGATATGGCGAAAGCTCAGGCGCCCTCTCGGATTGAGCTTGCCGCGCTCGTCGTCATAACGGAATGGGCAATGGTCAGAAGAGAACAGATCGAAGACGCCGTTCTCGATACCAAGCCAGCACTCATCGTGTGCAGCCAGATCGCGTGGCGGTGGAGAGCAGACAAATTTTGCACCCTCCCAATCCATGCCCGAAAGATCGTCTGCCGTCAGCACCAGATATTGCGGGCAGGTCTCGCCGACAACCTTCACCCCGCGAGCCCGCGCACGACCAATCTCATCCATCGCCTGCCCGTTCGAGACGTGAACGATAACAACCGGCACATCGACGATTTCTGCAAGTGTGAGCGCCCGGTGCGTCGCCTCGCGTTCAACAGCAGCTGGACGCGTCGTGGCATGGGCACGCGGCGCGACATCACCTGCAGCCTCGTGTTTTTCGATGAGGAAACGGATCGCGTCTTCATTTTCACAATGGACCATGACCGTTGCCCCGGTCTCACGAGCAACATCCAGTGTCCTAAGGATCTCGGCATCGCTGAGACGGAGATCGTCGTAGGTCATAAAGACTTTCAGCGACGAATATCCATCCTCTATCAATGCTGGAAGTTCCTGACCGAGGACAGCTTCGGTTGGCTCGTTGACGATAAGGTGGAAGCTGATGTCTGTGTAGCAGTTGCCATCAGCTAGAGCGTGGTACGCCTTTAGTGCCTCGCGCAAGGATTTTCCCTTCTCTTGCAGGCAAAAGGGCATAAGCGTGGTATTTCCACCGAACAGTGCCGAACGCGTGCCGCTTTCGAAGTCATCAGCCATGACAATTCCATCACCCGAAGGCTGCGAGATGTGGACGTGGCTGTCTATTCCACCCGGCAGGACAAATTTTCCTTCAGCATCGACAACCGTTCCATTGGCATCAATATGTTCGGCGATCTGTACGATGCGCCCATTTTTGATGCCAATATCGGCACGGAAAACGTCAGACGCTGTTGCGATGGTTCCGTTGCGTACGATGAGATCGAGTTCACCCATGGCGTACTCCTTTCCAATTTTCGTCAATGCTGGAGAATCTTGCTGAGAAACGCCTCAGTGCGCGGATTGTGGTGTTCGTTGAAAAACGCCTCCGTGGGACGATCCTCAACGATTTCGCCCTGATCGATGAAAATCATTCGGGTGGCTACACGGCGCGCGAAGCCCATTTCATGGGTAACCACCATCATTGTCATCCCGTCACGGGCAAGCCCGGTCATGACATCGAGAACCTCTGAGATCATTTCCGGGTCGAGCGCGGATGTCGGTTCGTCAAACAGCATTGCCATCGGGTTCATCGCCAGGGCGCGGGCTATCGCCACGCGCTGCTGCTGACCGCCGGAGAGCTGACCGGGATACTTCAGCGCATGTGCCGTCAGACCAACCCGGTCCAGCAATTCCATTGCCTTTTTGCGGGCGGCATCTTCATGGCGACCAAGCACGATCTGCTGTGCGAGCATGATGTTCCCCTCGATCGTCAGATGCGGGAAGAGCTCGAAATTCTGGAAAACCATGCCGACACGGGAACGCAACTCCGGAAGGTCTGTCGCCGGATCGCCGACTTCGATGCCGTCGACGCGGATGGACCCTTTCTGAAACGGCTCCAGAGCATTGACACATTTGATGAGCGTCGACTTTCCAGAGCCAGAGGGGCCACAAACGACCACAACCTCGCCCTTCTTGACGGTGGTCGTGCAGTTCTTCAGAACCTCGAACTCGCCGTAATACTTTGAAACCTCGGTGATTTCGATCATTGTCGCCTCACTGGAAACGGGAAATGGAAAATGCCGACAGATCGCGGCCTGGGTCACGGCCTGTAACCATTGCAGCCGTGAGTTGGCCGACGAGCGGCCCTAGCGTATAGCCGTTGGACGTAACGGCATTGAAGAAACCGGGCATGGCGGGATGTTCGCCGAGGATTGGCGCACCATCGATGTTGATGTTCATCGCCGCCCAGCTGCGGATCACATGCAGTTTGCGGAGTCCAGGCACCACGTGCTGCGCCACCCAGAGGTTACCTTCAAGGCTGGAAAACAGCGGGCGCGGATGGCTATGAATAGGGTCAAGGCCGGCAGTCCAGCCGCCCCCAATCAGAAAATTACCGTTGGCCGCCTGCTTCAGTGTCAGGTGGCGGTCGGCATGAGCGACCAGATGGGAAATTGCCGGAGCTGCAGCCTCTGTAACAACCATCTGCAATGGCGCACCGAAAACGGGCACGTTGAGGCCAAGCATGGCGCCGATGCGCGACGCAAACGCGCCGGCTGCGTTGACGATACGCATGGCCGAAATCGTACCTCGTGACGTTTTGACAAGAAAGCGATTGCCGGCGGCCTCAATTGAGAGGACTTCAGTACGATCGAAAATGGACGTACCGGCCTTCTTGGCGGCATCTGCCATGTGACGCGTCGCGATCAACGGATTGATCTTCCCCTCCTGAGGGCAATACGCAGCACCGATCATCGCGGACGAGAGGGCTGGTTCAAGCCGGTGGAGATCCTGTTTTCCGATGACATGACAATCGATCCCCGAGGCCCGTTCCATGGCCGTCTTTTCCTCAAGAAACCGGAGATGGGCCTCCGTCTCGGCGACCATCAGTCCACCGGTTATCTTCATCTCGAAGTCGACACCAAAGCGCTTCTCAAGGCTCAGCCAGAGATCGATGGAATCGCGCTGCAGTGAGAGCGTGCGGGCGGCAGGACCACCGCCGCCTTCAGCACGAGCGCCATGATCGAAGGAGAGAAGTTGCGCATGCAAGCTGCCTGCATTTCCGCCGGACGCCAGGCCTCCGGGAAAGCCACGCTCCACGACGACGACATCGTCACCGCTCTCTGCAAGAAAGTAGGCTGTGGAAAGGCCAGCTATACCGGCACCGATGACGAGTGTACCAACCTCGGTTCTTGGCAATGGCTCCTGGTTCGAAAGAGGCGGGCGTTCCGGCAAGAGTGCGCGCTTATGGCCGCCCCATTCCGCCTTTTCGACAGATAAGGCTGCAAGCGGCACCGGGCGAAGGGGCATCTGCGGTGCGAGTAAGCCTTGCGTCTGCGATTGAGGTTTGCCGGCAAGTTCCGTCAAGGTTCGACCACAATAGCGGCTCTGGCAACGCCCCATGCCGGCACGCGTCAGGCGTTTCAAGGTTGCGATGTCGGGCGGTCCCTCGCCTGAAATTTCTCGCAAGCGACCGACAGTGATATTCTCACACCGACAGGCGATCGTGCTGTCTTCGAGTTCTGACTTTTTCTCAGCGCCATCGGCAAATAGCGACCACAAAGCGCCCTGAAACCGTCTCGATCGCAGAAGCCTGTTTGCAGCCTTGGCGTCCGACCTCTCACTCAATCCAAGCTTTCGAGCAACTGCGAGGCCCGCAAGCCGCCCTTCAGACATCGCAACGTAAGCGCCGCCAAAACGCGAAGCCTCGCCAACAATATAAACGTTGGGCAACGAACTCTCTCCGTCCTTGCCGCACCGGGCGACAAGTGAGCCGTCAGCGGCAACGTCATGCGCGCAACCCACCAACCTTGAAACCTCGTTCGACGCCGTAAAATCTCCACCCAGGAGCACAGTGTCGGCCTCGAAATAACGGGGTCCAGTGGGCGTTGAAATCGCCACACGCTCCACCTGTGTGTCGCCCTCGACCGCCAGAACGCGACTTCTCCAGAAAAGCGGTATACGTGCCTTCGTCAGTCTGACGAGTTCGCGCATACCCT
The DNA here is from genome assembly GCA_025559845.1 of Agrobacterium tumefaciens. Classification (NCBI taxonomy): domain Bacteria; kingdom Pseudomonadati; phylum Pseudomonadota; class Alphaproteobacteria; order Hyphomicrobiales; family Rhizobiaceae; genus Agrobacterium; species Agrobacterium tumefaciens. The sequence continues at coordinate 2,243,453 of CP048470.1, read as the reverse complement.
TGAGAGCCAAGGCAGGGTCGCATCTAAGGACAGCAAGCGCGGCCGCGGGATTATGAAAGGGGGACAAAGCGCGATCGACGAGAGCGGCCACTTGCCCTCCTGCTTTCAGGACTTCCATCGCGACCTGAATGTTGAGTGGTCCGTTGCCGGCAACAACGATCCGCTTGCCAGGGAGTGTGGCATAGCTGCGCAACAACGTCTGCGCAGCGCCTGCTGTCATGACACCCGGGAGCGTCCATCCGGGGATGGGTGCGGGGCGCTCGAAAGCGCCCGTGGCAATCACCATCATATCCGGGACGGCATAAAACGCACCGTCGGGCCCGTAGCAACCTACCGACAATTCACCGTCATCGTTGCGCGACGCGCCCCAAACAGTAACGCCCGCCACAAGTGTAACACCCGCGTTGCGGGCTCGATCAATCAGAGCGGCACCATCGGAAGCCTGCGTGTCTGTTCTGAGGACGTCGGCGGCGACCGGTGTGTTCGGTTGTTTATAGAATTGGCCACCGGCGCTATGCCGCTCATCCAGAACAACAACCGATGCACCTGCCTCCGCCGCAACAAGTGCCGCGGAAAGGCCGCCAGGACCTGCGCCAATGATGAGCACATCCATGCGCCTTTCGCCAACCGCCAGAGGTCGCGGTGCAATCTCTTTCAGGCGCTCGTCAAGGATATCTGGCCGGGCTGACTGACGTTCCACATGCATGCCCGGTGATACCTGTGTCATGCAGGCTCGCTGGCTGGTGCGACCATCAACCGTTACAAGACAGTCGTGACAAACACCCATCCCGCAAAAGAGCCCACGCGCTTTCCCACTCGTATCACAGGAAAACCCATGCCGGCCCGATTGCGCCATTGCGGCTGCAATGCTGGCTCCCGCTTCGACACGGCATTCAGCACCGTCAATGTAAAGCGTAAGCTTTTCTGCGGAACCGGCGGAAAGTGGCATTCAGGTAACTTTCCTTAGCTTGGGAACTTCAGGTTAAACCGGTCTACAAGGGCCTTCATCGCCTGGTCCTGTGCGGTGGGAAGCGGCAACCTCGGCGGCAGAGGTTCGCCTGCGGCAAAGCCCATATGATTGAGAAGCGACTTCGATCCAGCCACATAGGCTTGTCCGCCGACGGCCTGAATGACAGGTAGCCATTCTAGATAAAGCGCTCGCGCTTCATCATATCTTTTCTCGTCGGCAGCGAGTGTGAAGATACGCGCCATAACCCCTGGGGCAACATTGGAGGCGACTGCCACCCAGCCCTCGGCACCCATGACAAATGATTCAAACCCGAGAATGCCGCCAAATACAGTCATATTCTCGCCTGCGAGGCGCGCGATGTCGCGGACTCGCGTCACCTCCAGTGTCGATTCCTTGACGTAATCGCAACCCTTGATTTCGGCGATACGTGCCAGAAGTTCGGGTTTCATATCGACGTTTGCCGTCGCTGGATTGTTATAGACCATGACGGGAATGTTGATAGACGCGGCAATTGTCCGGTAGTGCTCGACGAGTTCGTCATCGGTCGGGGTAGAATAGAACGGCGGAATGACCATTACGCCATCGGCGCCCATTTCTTCTGCCTGGCGGCTCAGGCGTACTGCCTCCCGGGTATCCTCGGCACCGGCCCCGATGAGAACGGGGACGCGCCCTGCAGCCGTCTCAATCACTGTACGCGCTACCGCGTCACGATCTTCCTGAGAAAGAGAGAGGAATTCTCCGGTTGAACCAAGCGGGATAAGGCCATGAATTCCTTCATCTACCTGCCAGTTTACAAAAGCCTTGAGCGCGACGAGATCGACAGAACCCGTATTGTCGAGCGGCGTTATCATCACGGTGAATACACCGCGAAATTTCTTCGTCATCATCTTGTCCTTCGAGATTTCAGCGTTTGTCAGCAAAGCGGGCTGTTGCCGTCGCCTGACCGAAGCGCTTTTCGATACGCCGCTGGATGAAATCCCATGCGGTTGTGAGTAGCAGATAATATATGGCGGCGACGGCGAAGAGCTCGAGCACCATGAACTTCTCCTGGATCAGAACCTGCGTGCGGCGCAGCAGTTCTTCCATGGAAATGACCGAGGTTACGGAGGTCGTCTTGAGAAGACCGTTCACCGAATTTCCGAGCGGCGGAATGATAACCTTGAAGGCCTGGGGCATGACGATCCGGCGCATGATCTGCCGCTCCGTCATTCCGAGCGCTCTTGCCGCACGGGATTGACCTTCCGGGACAGCCTCAATACCGGCGCGAATGATTTCGGCCAGATAAGCTGCCTCATTGAGAGCAAGGCCAATCAATGCCGCCTGGACAACGCTGAAACGGATTCCAAGTTGCGGCAGTGCCGTGTAAATTACAATGAGTTGCACAAGAAGCGGCGTGCCACGAAACAGCCATACGTAGAACGATGCCAGTCCGCGTACCGGCATCGCATGCGATCGCCGCATGAGCGCCAGAATAAAACCCAGTGCAAGACCACAGACCAGCGAGACACATGTCAGCCAGATCGTTGTAGCAACACCCTCGAGGATGAAGGGATTGAACAGGTATTCAAAAAAACCTGACCAGTTCCAGAATGACATGTCGAAGCCTCTCCAGTCTTGTGGATAGCGAGCGCCCGAGTAATGACGCTCGCCTGTCTCATCGGATGTTAGCGGTTCGGACCTTTGACGGAGTAGTCACCTTCGACCATCGGTAGACCGTAGTCGTCGAACAATTTTGCGAGCGAGCCGTCAGACTTCATCTCCTTGAGAACGACTGAGACCGCATCTGCAAGAGCGGGACTCTTGAAGGCAATCGACACTGGAGCCGGATAGAGGCCATGGACTGCCCGTTTGAAGTCGCCTCGCTTGTCATACTCCTTGGCAACAGCATCAATCGCAACGACACCCTCAACCTGTCCTGCCCGCAGAGACTGGAAGGCCAGTGCGAAATTGTCGAATGTCTGGATCGTCAGGCCTTCCTTGCCCTCTTTTTTCAATTCCGCATCCAGTTCGCGTGCTTTCTTCTCTTCGAAACCACCGAGCTCAACGCCGACACGCATGCCTGCGAGATCTTCCTTCGACTTGAATTCCTTTTTCGTATCCGGAGCGACAGAAATGCTGATTGCCTGATCTTCGTAAGGGATCATCTGCATCATGGCAGCGCGCTCGGGCGTGAAGAAAATACCCGTATTGATCATGTCCCACCGACCTGCCTGGAGGCCAGGGATCATGGCGGAAAACTCGATACGGACATACTCAGGGGTGAGGCAAAGCCGCTTTGCGATCTCCTTGCCCAACTCAACGCGCATTCCCTGAAGCTCACCCTTGGAATCGACGAATTGCAATGGCGGAAGAGTGGGATTGGTAGACATCACCAGAGTACCTGGTTTGATAAGCTCTGCGTCGGCAATTTTTGGCGCGCAGGTCTGCGCAGACGCCGTCGACGACAATTGAAAGACGGCCACGGCCGCAAGCGTTACTAGACGAAAATTCATATTGGTTCCTCTGGAGTTATCTTTTTCTTCAGTCCAAGTGGCTGCTTGCCAATATTGCATCCAACTGGTATACCATTTTCATACACAGCGAAGAAACGTGATGCAAGCCCCATTTTTCAGCACAGCCAAAAAACAGGCATCACACTTCAACAAGGATAGAGGATGAGGTCAGTAGGTGCTCAGAACGCCCTCACGGACGCGCTCCAGATGCAGCCCCATAATGTCACGGGCAGCATCTGCGTCGCGCGCCCTCAGGGCCGCGAGAATGGCGTGGTGATCGGATATGCCCGGCTTGCGTTGCGCAAGCCGCCTTTGACGCTCGAAAATCGTCGTGTAACGACGCATCTGAATGATGGTCTCAGCCATGAAAGGATTTCCACTGGCTGTACCAATCCCGTTATGAAGCGCATCATCGAACTGCCAGACAAGCGAGGGATCTGGATCGACGTCAGCGTCGAGCCGGTCGAGCATAGCTTGCAGGTTGTTGATCTGAGAAACATCCATGGATGCACTGGCCAGCGCGGCAGCCGACGGCTCCACCAAAAGGCGCATGGCAAGGCTGTTAAGGTAATCCTGCAAGGTAATGACACGGACCGTCAGAACACCTTTGCTGTTACGAACCAGAAGCCCCTGCCCCTCAAGCCGACCCAGCGCATCACGCATCGGCGAACGCGAGACGCCAAGCTTGGTGGCAAGACGGCGCTCCTGAACAATAGCACCGCCCGTCAGCCTTGCTGCCAGAATGTCATCGAGAAGCGTGCGATAGGTGTCATCCGCCAGACTGGTTTCCCCCACGACCGTGATGTCGTCATTCATATCTCACACTCTCCAGCCGTGTTGGCGATCATGACAGCTATGCAACATGCTATGGGTCTTTGGGAAGACTTCGTCGTGACGAAAACAAATCACACCGCCAAAGCAAACAAGGGATGACGAGCCGCGTGACACAGACGGAAAAACAGCCTGCCGAAACAGCCCCGGACATCGGCGGTCACAAGCTGGCCGCTCTCGCCTACAACGCTGTATCCGACATGATACGTCATCGGCGACTGCGTGGAGGACAGGTCATCACCGAAGCAAGACTCGCGGAAACGCTTGGGGTTTCGAGGACGCCGCTGCGAGAAGCGTTGCAGCGACTTGAAGGTGAAGGCATGGTCCACAAGGGCGACGGCCGCAAATATGTCGTCCGGCAAGTAGACATAGGTGAATATATCCAGAGCCTGAAACTGCGGATATTGATTGAGCCGGAAGCAGCTGTGCAAGCTATGGAAGCAATCCCTGGCAGACAGCTCGTCGAGGTACGTCGCGAGATCGATGACCTGATGGGTGCGACAGCCTATCACACGGATGCACACTGGTTTTCCGACGACCGCCTACACAACCTGATCATTGACTATTGCGGTAACGATGTCATGGCGGGGGTATTACGAGGGTTGCGGTCGACCACGAGACTGTTTGAGATTGGCAATCTCAAGGATCGGCTCACGCCGGACTCAACCGAACACCTGGTCATTGTCACCGCCTTGCAGAACAAGGATGCAGATGCGGTAAGAGCCTCCGTTGCCTCACACGTCGAAAGCCTCATTGGCTTTGCGCGACGTCACCTGCATATTGCCGAATAGAACCGTTTAGGCGCTCCCCGTAGGGAACGCCTATATCAATTAGTCAGGCTGCCTGGATTGCGTGGATCCTATCAATGCCGCCCACGGTCCCCGCAAAATCCTGCCAGACACCCTGCGCACCCTTTTGCCATGCGTCATAGTCTTCCGGCTTCAGAAGCTTGCCGCCTTTCGAAAGCGCCAACTCGACCGACTTTGCCTCGTCCTCAACGATAAGCTGGTTGAAGTAAAGCGCCCCTTCGCTCGATGCATCCGACAGCACCTTCTTTTCCTCGTCATCCAACTGGCTCCAGAATGCCGCGCCATAATAGACAACGCCGGAAGCCCATATATGTCCGGTTTCCGTCATGTATGGAACGACTTCATAAAGTTTGAAGCCGGCATATGCGGATTTCGTCAGATCCATGGCATCCGCGACACCTGTCGCCAGCGCGTTGTAGGTTTCTGTGATTGGAATGCCGACCGGCGTTGTGCCGAATGCACTCCAAAGCTTGGTATGCAACGGGCTCTGAATGACGCGGATTTTCTTTCCCTCGAGTTCCACCGGCTTTGTCACGGGCTCTTTGGTAAGAAGATGACGAGCGCCGTAATTGATAAAATCAACGGCCACGAACTGTTGTGACGCCAACTTGCTTTTCAGGTCGGCACCTGTGTCTCCGGTGACGACCCTGCGAACGTGCTCACCATCGCGGAAAAGAAATGGAAGGTCGAGGATCTGCAACTCCGGCACCCAGCCGGAAAGCGAAGATACGGTCGAGAGGCTGGCCTGGATTGACCCGAGCCGGACGCCCTCAGCAACTTCCTTCTCACCGCCAAGTGCTCCGCTGCGAACGATATTGAACTTGAAACGGCCCGGAAGCTTTGCCTCCACAAGTTCGCTGATCTTCAACCAAATCTTGGTCTCCGGCTTGTCGTCGGCGAAGAGCGAGGCGACCGTAACGTTACGGGTTCTTGCGTTCGCACTGCGAACCAAACCAGGTGCGCCAAACGTCGCCACACTGGCGGCAGATAGTTTGAGAAGTTTACGTCTGTTGATCATCGTTATCAAAAGCCCCGATTTCAGAAAAGAACCGCCCAAACGCACAGAATCGCGAGGGAAACGAGAAGAGAAAGAAGATAGGGAACAACTGCCCTGAAAAGCGCAGTCGCCGGAACACGCGTTACACCGCTTACGACGAAGATCAGCATCCCGAGCGGTGGCGTCAGGCCATGGATCATCAGATTGACCACGAGAATGACACCGAAGTGTATGGGGTCGATCCCTGCTGCAACGGCGGCCGGCAATAGGATCGGCCCAAACAATAGAATTGCAGCACCGATATCCAGTACAAGTCCAACGACAAGAAGGATCACGTTCGAAAGCAGAAGCACTGCGATCTTGCTCCCCCCCAGCATCGTGACGAAATCGGTGACAAGGCCGGACACATCATCCACTGCGAGCAGGAAAGCAAACGGCCCAGCCGTACCGATCAACAAACCGATGGCGGCAGCTTCGGCCCCGGACTGGCGAAACGTTGTGAATATGCGTTTGGCACCAAGCCTGTAACCGAAACCAAGAAAAAGCGTGTAGAGTGCCGCCAGTGCAGCGGCCTCGGTCGTCGTCACGATCCCAATACGAATACCGACGACAACAATTATTCCAAGGCCGAACGCCGGAATTGCAGCGACGGCAGAACGCCAGCGTTCCTGCCCATTTGCCCTCGGCAACGTATCAACCGTGCGCACGCTGAAATGGATAGCAACAGCAAGGCACAAAGCCATCAATCCACCGGCGAAAAAACCGCCCACGAGAAGAGAACCGACGGAAAGATTTGTCGCGGTTGCCAGAATGAGAAAGGCGATGGACGGGGGGATGACGTTATCAAGGACTGATGTTGCGGCGATAATCGCACCAGCCTGCGCGGGTGGATAACCGTGCCGCACGAGTTCCGGCTGAAATGTCGATGCACCGAAGGCTGCGTTCGCAACCGACGAGCCGGAGGCGCCAGAAAACAGCACGCTCGTCAGCAAGGTTGTCTGTGCAAGACCAGCACGGCGATGACCGACCATCGAGGCGGCAAAACGTACGAGTTGGTTTGCAACACCCGATTCTGTCAGGAGGCTTCCCGCAAGCAGGAAGAACGGGATAGCAAGCAACAGAAATTTCGACATTCCCGTCACAGTCGTGGAGACAATCGCAGGCTCAGGCAGTGAACTGCCAAATGCGATCGCGACGTAGGCTGCAGCGAGAAACGCATGGGCGAGCGGCGCGGCGAGAATTAGCCCGAGAGCCGCTGTCAGAGCCAGGAAAAGGCTCGGGGGAAGTGTCGTATCGAAGAAAACGAATGGCAAACCGAAATAGGCGATCACTGAGATGACCAGCGATAGAATAACCTGCAGTGACTTTCCTTCCGAGGCACGCTGCAAGGCAAGATAGGTAAGGATAAGTCCGCCTCCCGCTCCCAGAAAACCGAAACGTATCCATTCCGGTAGACCGAGTGTAGGCGACGTACCACCCAGCATCGTGGCGATCTCCGATCCGCCAAACAACAATATCAGGGCAGCGACGAACGAGAAGGCGTCAGCTAGCATTTCGGTGGCCGGATGAAGTCGATCAGGCAAAAAGCGCACGAACACATCGAGGCGCATGGCAAGCGCGCTTTTCAGGCTGAGCGGAGCGCCGACAGCGATCATGGCGACATGCAGCCAGATACCCAGATCTTCCGCTCCGATGAAGCCTGTATGGAATATGTATCGGAGTGCAACATTGGTCAGCACGACAATAAGGAGGGCAGCGAGCAGTGCGGCCGCAACCGCGCCAAGCACGGAATCAAAAAAAGCGAGCGATCTACCCAATATGGTGGCAATCGAGAAATGTTTCGGTGTTGTAGTGCTCACTGGGGTTGCCGTCATGATTGGAGTTCCGGTTTAGCAATCTCTGTTTCACGATGCTTTTGTCGCAGTAAGGTCACGATCAAACAGGGTCGACCAGGTAAACTGTTTTGCAGCAGATATCTCTCGCGAAACGTCAAGTCGCGGTAAAACCTTTTCGCCGAAGCGAAACGCTTCCTCAAGCAGCGGCATCCCGGACAGGATGAAGGTCTCTACGCCCGCCTTGCGATAAGCCTCAAGTGTGCGGATAACTGTGTCAGGTGATCCAACAATGGCTGTCCCAGGACCTGGTCTCACAAGGCCGATACCTGCCCATAGGTTTGGCGCGATTTCCAGATCGCGGAGATCCTGTGGCTTGTTGCCACCATGAAGCGCAGTCATACGCTGCTGGCCAACAGAATCCGTTTTCCCGACAAAGCGCTGATTGGCGGCAATCGCAGTTGCGTCCATCCTTTTATAAAGGTCGGCAGCCGCTTCCCATGCTTCTTCGTCCGTATCACGCACGATAACATAAAGGCGTATACCGTATTCCAGGTTACGCCCGAGTTTTTCGGCGCGTGCCTTTACGATCTCGATTTTCGCTCCGATCTGTTCCGGCGTTTCACCCCAGGAAAGATAGGTTTCAACGTGTTTTGCGGCAACCTCGATCGCCTTGTCTGACGATCCGCCGAACCACAATGGCGGTGGCTCAATTCCCTGTCCAACCGGCAGTGCAAGCTTTGCTCCCTCGGTTTTGAAATACTTTCCGTCGAAATTCACCGTATCGCCAGAAAACAGCCGATGCCAAATCTGCAGGTATTCGTCGGCCATGTCGTAGCGCTCGTCATGCGGCATCGTCATCCCGTAAGCGCCAAGCATTTTCGCATCGCCTGAGACGACGTTAATCAACAACCGCCCGCGTGAAAACTCCTGCAAGGTTGCTGCCATTTTACCAAGCAGTGTCGGCGCAACGAGCCCTGGATGGATCGCGACCAGGAGCTTCAACCGCTCCGTATAGGACAGAAGTGCACCAGCCAGGACCCAGACATCATGGGCCCCCGTCGCAAACAAGGCGCCGGTGTAACCGAGTTGGTCATAAGCAAGCGCCAACTGCTTGTAATAGCCGAGATCAACCTTGCGGGAACCTTCGGGCTGCCAGGGATAGGCACCATCTGGAGCGCACATGTACCAGAAAACGTTCAATTTTTCACTCCAAGGCTTTCGAGCGACACCCCGGTCTGCACCGGTGACTTGAAATGTCCATGTCGGTAGAGCGTGTCGGCTTCCTGCTGCTGTTCAGCAAGGATTTCCGGCGTTGCCGGACCAACAGAGAGATCTCGAGAGCGAAGCACTTTTTCCCAGAATTGTGCATCCCCTTCGCTGCCTGATTGGTTGGCAAGAAGGGCAGCCGCTCCTTTTATATCCGCCATAACCAACTGACCAATGCGATCAAGTTCGCAGGCAACGGCCGCGACCTTTTCGGCAGAAAATTCGTGATGCCCAAGCGTCCAGAACAGGGAACGGTTCGGAATTGTGGAGCCGCAACGAACAAGGACACGCAAAGCCTCGTGATCAAGAGCCTTCTCAAGCCGTGGAGACATGGTAACCCATGCATCGACCCGCCCGTCTACGAGATCTCGCAGTGAATCGCTGTCACCGCTTTCGATCCTTGTTACGTCGGATAAGCCCAGTCCTTCGCCTTCGAGACTTCGAGCAAGAAGGTAAGTATGGAACGAGCCGTCAATCAGTGAAATATCCCGCCCCACTAGATCGGCAACAGAGCGGATGTGGCTGTCCTTGCGGACAAGTATCGCACCGTTGGCGGGCCTTGGCGCGGATGCAGCGATATAGGCTACTCCAAGCCCTCGGGCATCGGCCTCAATTGGTGGGGTCGATCCGGTTCCACCGAAGTGGATATCACCCTTTTCAAGCAAGGACGCTGTATCCCTTCCTTCCTTGTAAAGTACGAACTCAGGATCGAACGACTTGAACGCATCCGGCCAAAGCCGGGCGAGCCGCAAATGGAGATTATTGGGATGTACCCCGATTTTCATGACGCCACCTCATTTCCAGATCAATCTACTTTTTTATAGATCGTTTGCGAGGAACATTTTCGCGGGAAGTGAGCAACAAAGGAAAGAGAAATCCATATTCTTTATCGATTTTAAAAAAGTTACCGCACCGGATCGAAACGGAAATCAGCACGTTGAAATTAAAGGAAATACAATCTATGTTTTTATAATGTGAAAAGCGGCTATTCAAATGACAAAACCGATCTCAAATCGCATTTGTCGCAGCGTCGGCGAAGCGAGCGACCTTTTGAAATTGATTGCCAATGCCAACCGCTTGGCGATCGTCTGTTACCTGATGGAACGGGAGGCTTCTGTTTCAGCTCTTGAGTTCGAACTCGGGATACAACAACCGACCTTGTCGCAGCAGCTATCGGAATTGCGCGCAGCAGGCGTAATAGACGGGACGCGTGAGGGTAAAGCAGTGATTTACCGGGTGACCGACCCCCGTATTGTCGATCTGGTCTCGACATTGCGCGGATTCTACAACGATTTATCCGATGTGACCGGAAAGAAGTCGTTGCGGGATTTCCGGATGGACGAACCGATGTTCGACTAAGCCATGATCGATCTCTACACCTGGATCACCCCTAACGGACTGAAGATATCAATTGCGTTGGAGGAACTCGGCCTTCCCTACTGCGTACATGCGATAGATATTGAGAAGGGGAAGCAATTTTCGCCTGATTATCTGAGGATCAATCCTGGCGCCAAAATCCCGGCGATCGTCGATCATGACAACGGAACGGTTCTCACGGAATCGAATGCAATTCTGCTTTACCTTGCAGAGAAAACCGGTCGCCTCTTGCCACGCGACGACACATTACGGCTTTCCGTCATAGAATGGCTGATGTGGCAATCTTCAAATTTTGGCCCTACGCTGGGCTACGCCCATTATTTTCTGACGTATAACGCCGGAAGCGCGCCATTCGCGGAAGACCGTTTCGCACTCGATACACGCCGGCTCTATGCAACTTTGAACGATAGACTGGCGGGCTTCGATTACGTTGCCGGCAGTTACTCCATCGCCGACATCGCACTTTGGCCATGGGTGTCCCGCTTCGCACGTCACAAGATCGAACTTTCAGAGTTTCCCCATGTTCTACAATGGTACCGAAACATTGCCGAAAACGAGGGTGTGCGGCAAGGATACAAAGTGCCCTTTTTTACGACAGATATCCCCGGCATCGTGGATTCTACAGATGTCGTTGAAACGTCCACGCGCATGACGAAATAGAGGTTCTTTGTGGGCAGCACCTACGAGAACATCGGTTCATGCTGCTAGGCCGGGTCCTTCACGCATATCCTCGGGTGCGAGCCATTACAAAAGTTTAAGGTGATTTCGCGGGCCTTTGGGTGTCTTGTGCAATAAAGCCGACACAAAGGCTTGCCGCGCATGTTCGGGAAGCATGACCTGCTGATCTAGCGGAATTGCCAGATGAAACGTTTCTGGACCACTGTTTGCGTCGTTGCTGTTGTGGCGACAGGCGCATGGACCTACAGGGATCGGTTACCTCTTGACGAGATCCCCTACCTCAAGAATTTTGCCAAACCAGCCTCTCACCAACAGCTACCTGATACGGATCACACCGTTCCTGGAACAAGTCAGCAGGCGGCAACGACGGAAAGTGGACGCCAGCAAGGCGGTCAAAGGCAGGGCGCAGGCCGTCGCAACGGCGGTCCGCCGACCGTCAGCACCATCGCAGCCGGCAAAGACACACTGCCGATGGACGTGTCAGCAACAGGCTGGGCGGTGGCCGCAGACATAACCAACATTGCGCCGCTTCAGGCAGGATTGGTAACGCAGATTTCTGCGAATGATGGGCAGCACATCAAGGCAGGTGATCTCATCCTTAAAATGGATGATCGCATCGCGAGCGCAGCAGTCGATAAAGACAAGGCAAATATCGCAGCCGACCAGGCGACACTTGAACAGACGGAGGCAGCATTCCAACGCGCTGCCAACCTCGTCAAACAAAGCGCGGAATCACAGCAGGCACTCGACCAGGCTCGGGCAGCGCGTGACTCGGCGAACGCCAAGATTGGTGCTGATCGCGCTACACTTGCCGCCGATCAGGTGTCCCTTGAGCACATGGAAATTCGCGCACCTTTCGACGGAAGGCTCGGCGATATCAGTGTCAGTCCCGGAGCCTATCTAAGTGCCGGCGTCAGCGTTGTGACAATCACCAAATACGATCCCATCTCGGTAAGCTACCGGCTCTCTCAGCGTTATCTTCCAGAACTTAGAGAAGGTCTTCAGAAGGATACGGTCGTCGATGTTGATCCTGCAGCAACCGGCGGCGAAGCTCTGCACGGCACTCTGCGCTTCTACGACAACACGGTCGACCAGACATCAGGCGCAGTTCTCGCCAAGGCCGAATTCAAGAACGATCGCGGTCTTTTGTGGCCCGGCCAGTCTGTCAACGTTACCACCCACTTCACGTCAAACAAGGAGATGATCGTCTTGCCGACGGTCGCGGTGCGCCCGGGACCGAAAGGTGATTTCGTCTATACAGTTGATGAAAGCCATCATGTTCACATGAACGAAGTGAAGGTAGCCCGCTCGAACGCTGACCTCACCGCAATCGCAAGCGGCCTTGACGGTGGCGAACATGTCATCGTCGAAGGCCAGTCAGAACTGACAGACGGACAATTCGTCAATGAGCAGTTCTCTGGCAAGGCGGGTGATCACAACACGCTTGCCGACAATCTCTCCCGGAAAACGGCTGGTGACCAATGATACCCAGCTTTTGCATCAATCGCCCTGTTGCGACGACCTTGCTTGCCATCGGGCTCATTCTGGCCGGCCTTGCCGGTTTCCGACTTCTGCCTGTTGCGGCACTGCCTAAGGTCGATTTTCCGACAATCAGTGTTTCGTCATCGTTGACCGGTGCGTCGCCGCAGACGATGGCAACGTCGGTGACAACACCTCTGGTCAAGCAGTTCGATACCATTCCGGGCGTGAGTGAAATCAGCGCAACCAATACACTTGGCAACAGTTCCATCGTGCTGCAGTTCGATCTGAACCGCGACATCGATGCTGCCGCGGCCGACGTTCAGGCAGCCATTTCTCGCGCGCAACGGCAATTGCCGAGCAACATGACAACGACGCCGAGTTACCGCAAAACGAACCCTGCGGATGCTCCAGTTTTGTTGTTGGCAGTCAACAGCAAGGAGATGCCGACGAGCAAGGTGGACGAGATCGCCGAGGATATCATCTCGCCACTTCTGTCCACAATTTCGGGTGTCGCGCAGGTTTCAATCTACGGCGCACAAACCTACGCGGTGCGCGTTGGGCTCGACCCAGCAGAGCTCCAGGCGCGTGGGCTTGGTGTCGATACGGTGACGACGGCAATCGCACAGGCAAACAATCAGGCCCCGGTCGGAGCATTGCAAAACGATGCTCAGCGACTGACGATACAGGCAGACACACAGCGCACCGACGCCGACGCCTTCCGTTCACTGGTAATTGCAACTCATAATGACGCTCCGATCCATCTTGGCGACGTCGCAAAAGTAACAGACAGCATCGCCAACACCGACGCCGGAAGCTGGTTCGACGGCGAACAGGCCATCATTCTCGCCGTGCAACGCCAACCGGATGCCAACACGGTAGACGTTGTGGACGCGATCAAAGCGAAGCTCCCCTCGCTTCGTCAACAATTGCCACCGTCCGTCAATATCAACGTGATGAACGACGCCTCGACTGCGATCAAAGACGCCATTTCGGACGTTCAATTCACGCTCTTCTTGACCATCGGCCTTGTCGTGGCTGTCATTTATCTTTTCACAGGCCATCTGACTGCGACGATCATTCCAGGCCTCGCCGTACCATTGTCGTTGATTACCGCTTTTGGGGCCATGTATGTCCTCGGCTACAGTATCGACAACATCTCTCTGCTCGGGTTGACATTATCGGTAGGTCTCGTCGTGGATGATGCGATCGTGATGCTGGAAAATATTCTGCGCCTCCATGAAGAGGGTTTACCTATGCGTGAGGCAGCGCTGCAGGGCGCCGCCGAAGTGAGCGGCACAATCCTTTCCATGTCCGTCTCTCTTGTTGCCGTCTTCATCCCCATCCTCCTCATGGGTGGCGTTATCGGCCGATTGTTCAACGAGTTCGGCATGGTCGTCACTCTCGCGATCATGGCATCCGCACTCGTCTCACTGACTGTGACACCGATGCTGGCCTCTCGACTTTCTGGCCATTCATCCAAGCCACCAGCTATCATCCGATGGTTCGATCAGGGATTTGAACGTACCTTACGTCTTTACGGCAAAGCCGTTGGCTGGTGCCTGTCTCACCGCGTGGTCGTCCTTTCTTCTTTTCTGGCTTCAATCGCCGCCTCAGCCCTACTGTTTCAAACCCTGCCCTCAAGTTTCTTCCCCCAAGAAGATATCGGGCGTCTCTCTGTCTCGACGCAGGGACGCGAAGACATTTCCTATAGTGCAATGCGCGATCTGCAGGCACAGGTCGCAGATGCGATCCGCAAGAATCCTGCTGTCGTGCATGTGACCTCAATTGTCGGCGGTAACTCACGCAATCCGCTGAACAACGGCTCGATGTTCGTCGAACTGAAACCGAAGGAGGAGCGCGCACCTCTGTCACAGATACTTGCCGAACTTGGTCAAGCAACTTCCAAGATTGCCGGTATCCGGACCTACATCAACCCGCAGCAAAGTCTGCGTTTTGGCGGCCGAAGTTCAGCCAGCCAGTACCAGTTGGTCGTACAAGGGCTGAACGCGGATACCACGAACGAGTGGTCAGGCAAGCTCATGGAAGCGATGCGCCGCGACCACGCATTCACAGCCGTAACATCGGACGCCCAGAATGGCGCTATCGCGGCAACAATCACGGTCGACCCGGAAAAGGCCGCCGCATTCGGCATTACCAATGACCAGTTGCGCAAGACCCTTGAAATGTCCTTCGGCGGCTACACAGCCGCACAGATCCAATCGACCGGCGACAGCTACGATGTGATCGTTGAATTCGACAGTTCCAAACCTTGGAATGACGATTTCCTGAGCGACATAAACATTCTTTCCACAAAATCGGGAGCGCTGGTTCCGCTTTCCAATTTCGCGATGTTGACCCGAACTCAGGCGCCGGTGACCATCAACCAAACAGGCCAGCTCGTTTCCACCACAATCTCGTTTAACCTGCCGGAGGGTGCTGCACTGTCTGACGCGACCAAGCGTATCGATGAGATCAAGGCAACAATCGGACTACCACAGGACGTGTTCACCAGTTACGGCGGAACAGCCGCAATTTTTCAGCAAAGCCAAGGCAATACCGGGATACTTATCCTTGCTGCAGTTCTAACGATCTATGTCGTTCTCGGAGTGCTCTACGAAAGCTTCATTCACCCACTGACCATCTTGTCGGGCTTACCGGCAGCGGCATTTGGCGCGTTGATAGCGCTGAAGGTCATGGGGATGGACTTCTCGATCATCGCGTTGATTGGGCTACTGATGCTGATCGGCATTGTGAAGAAGAATGCGATCATGATGATCGATGTTGCCGTTGAACTGATGCGCAACAAAAGTGAACCGGCGCCCCGTGCAATCCACGAAGCCTGTGTAAGGCGTTTCCGGCCGATCATGATGACAACGTTTTGTGCCCTGCTCGGAGCGTTGCCTATCGCGCTGGGGTCAGGCGCAAGCTCTGAATTGCGCCAGCCGCTCGGGATTGCAGTCGTCGGCGGACTTATCGTCTCACAACTGCTGACACTCTTTATCACGCCTGTGATTTTCGTGGAGATGGACCGCTTTGGCGGTTTCTTGAAGCGGAGGTTCTCCAGGAAAAAAAGGCAAGAGCAGCAGGCTGCGCCCGAAAAAACGGATCTTCCCGAGCGACCGGAAACGGTCGCCGCCTGACCCAGGGTCAAGAAAGCGGCGGCCGTGGGTAATGCCCAATATTACTGCTTCGAAAACCGGCCGAAGGTACCACCGGAGAAACACAACGGGTCGCCATCTCGATGTGCGGCCCGCAGCACCTCGCCAATGATGATCGTGTGATCACCCGCGTCATGCGCCACCGAGCGACGGCACTCGAACCGAGCAAGAGTGCCCGGTATGACCGGAACACCTTCCTCATTCGTTTCCCACGCCAGATCGTCGAAAGCCCGACCGCTTTTGACGAAGCGCATGGAGAGTGCATCCTGATCGGCGCTAAGCACATGGATGGCGAAATGCGTCGCGTCGTTGAAGGCGGTATGGCGCGACGAACTCTTGGCTGGCGACCAGAGAACCAAAGGCGGATCGAGGGACACCGACGCAAAGCTGTTTACGGTGATACCAATCGGTCCGTCCGCCGTCGTGGCAGTCACAACTGTGACACCCGTCGTGAATGCGCCAAGCGCATTGCGGAAACTGCGACTATTTTCACCACCTGGAACAAAAACATGTTCGTTGGGCATGCTGACTGCTTCAACCATTGTCATCACGGCACCTCACGTCCGGTTGCAAGTGTGTAGAGTTCAAACCACGTTTGACGATCGAGCGTCACGCGCGTTGCGTCAGATGCTGCAGCAATTCGCGCCAGATTGTTGGTTCCCAGTACAGGTATGATCCTGGCCGGGTGACGTAGAAGCCATGCGACGGCGACAGCAGTGGCATCGACACCCTGCTCATTGCCAATCCGTTCCAATGCGGCAAGCAGCTCTCCCCGCTCGGCACTGAAGAGCGAACCTCCGCCAAGCGGCGACCATGCCATCGGGAAAACCCGCTTTTCCTGAACGAAGGCGAGATCACCATTGGTGAAGGCTTCCGTAGCAACGAGGCTCAACTCTATCTGGTTCGTTACCAAGCGATTGCTCATTGCCGATTGCAGCAATGAAAAGTCAAAAGGACGGAAGTTCGAAACACCGACAGCTTTCACCTTGCCGCTGGCAACGAGTGCATCAAGCGCCTTGCCTGTTTCTTCAGGATCGATCAAAGGATCTGGCCGATGGATCAGGAGGAGATCGACGTGATCTGTTCCCATGTCCTTTAGCGATGCATCAACGGAGGCGTTTATGTGACCGGCTGTCGTGTCATAGTGCTTCACGCGAGCTGCGGCGTGACGACCGACGGGAGCTACAATTCCACATTTCGTGACGATCTCGATCTTATCGCGCAGCGAAGGTGTTGCCTTCAATCCGGCGCCAAGGATCGCTTCGGCGGTATAGTCGCCGTAAATGTCGGCCTGATCCATGGTCGTAATGCCTTGAGCAAGGCAAGCTTCGATCTTGGCCTGAACATGGGCCGGAGAGGTATCCCCATCATCACCGATGCGCCACATGCCATAAACGATGCGGCTGAGTTCAAGTGTTTCAGAAAGAGCGACGCGTTCCATCAGTGGCGTTCCCCGTTGCCGAGCGGCGTGGCAGGCGTTTCAGTGGGCACCCGGCCATAGGCATGAGGCAGGGAGCAGGTTTTCATTTGTGGGAGAACCTTGGTGCCGAAATGTTCGGCTTCGTCAAGATGCGGATAACCGGAAAGGATGAAGGCTCGGATGCCCATCTTCTGGTAATCCTCCAGCGCCGAGAGCACCTGATCGGTGGATCCTACGAGTGCAGCACCGCAACCGGAACGGGCGCGTCCGATGCCAGTCCACAGATTGGGTTCGACGTAACCAAACTTGTCTGCAAGTTCGCGGGCGCGCGCCTGATGCGAGACACCAAGCGATCCGCTGTCGTGTGCGCGATTGCGAATAAGCTGCCCGTACTCGTCATCGAGTTTAGAGACGAGGTGATCGGCGTATTCCCGCGCTTCCTTTTCGGTGTCACGTACGACCATGTGGACACGAAGCCCGTAGTCCAAAGTACGCCCGTGCGCGGCAGCGTGCGCATTGGCAGCGCGCATGCGATCGGCTAGCTGGTCCTTTGTTTCCGGCCACATCAGATACACATCACATTGCGCGCCGCAAAGCTCCAGAGCATCAGGCGAATAACCGCCGAAATAGAGAAGCGGACCACCATTCTGCTGATAGGGTCGCGCCGGATCAGTCGATATGCCCTTGAACTGGTAGATCTCGCCATCGTGATCAATCGTATCGCGCGTCCAGGCCTGTCGCAGGATTTGTACAACCTCATGGCTGCGTTTGTAGCGATAGGCGCTATCGGCCACTTCACCAGGGAAATCTGAACTGATTACATTGAGCGTCAGCCGGCCCTTCAGCATGTGATCGAGTGTCGCGACAGTACGCGCCAGCATGATAGGCTGCATCTCACCGCAACGGATCGCGGCAAGAAAATTGATACGATCACTGATCGGGGCACAGCCCGCGACAAAACTCAAAGTGTCCTGCCCAACCTGATAGGATGAAGGGCAAAGGATATTGCGAAATCCGAGTTCCTCCGCCTTTTTGACGATGTCCGAGCAATGCTCCCAGCTCGACCGCAGGCTGCCATCCGGTACGCCGAGATAGGCATAGTCATCGGAGCACAGCGCCGAGAACCAGGAGACCTCGGCAGCGTCGATGTCAGCGGATGTTACGGGTACGACGGTCATTCATTTCCTCCTCAATGCCGCTCTCGTTTTTCTTGCATAACATCAAGAAATATGTAAATCAATGATGTATCAATTTTTGTTTGGCGGGAGGCTTAGCGAACATGAAGAACACGGGTGGAAGTCTGCCGATGTATCTGCAGATTGCAGAAATGCTGGTGAGAGAGGTCGCTGCGGGCCGGTTGATTGATGGCGAAAAGCTCGCTCCGGAACGGGACATGGCGGCAGATTTGGGAATTGCGGTTGGCACGTTGCGTAAATCACTCGCCGAACTCCAGGAGCGCGGTTTGCTGGAGCGCATTCAAGGGTCCGGCAACTACATCCGCGCTGTCAGCGATCCCCAAAGCGTCTATGCGTTTTTCCGACTGGAACTGATCAATGGCGGCGGTTTGCCTACGGCTGAAGTTCTGGACGTGCAGAGACTTGCAAAACCCGCTGATCTTCCGGATTTCGGCGCCTCAAGCGAAGGCCACCGGATCAGGCGCCTGCGCCGCATTTCTGGAAAACCGGCAGCAATCGAGGAAATCTGGCTGGACGGCTCATATGTTGACCAGATCACTCTCGATAACCTTTCGGAGTCTCTCTACCTATATTACCGCACACGGCTGAACCTCTGGATCTCGAAGGCCGAGGATCGGATCGATCTCGGCAAGACGCCGGACTGGACACCGGAAATTTTCGGACAAAACGCCGGCTCTCTTGTGCCACGCGTCCTGCGCCTCAGCCAGGCACAGGACGGAACAGTCGCCGAAGTTTCATGGACATGGTTTGACCATAGCGTTGCGCGTTACGTGTCCCGTATGCGCTGAATTCAGCAGCACAGAGCAATATCGAAATTTGACTACCGACAAGGGAAGGAGCGCCCCCAATGCGACATAATTCCGGGATATATTTCTATAATTCAACAACTTGCAAGTTTTTGATTTCTGTCAGAAATAAAATTGATACACTATTGATTTCCTATTAACGAACGGTAATATCACTAGCCAAGGGAGATTGGCGTTTCGCCGCCCCACGGCATCATCCCGGCGACGGGTCAGATTCCGACCGGGAACGATGCGCCGTTATTGGAGGCTTGAATTGACCGCAGCGTCGTCGTGACGTCGGACTTTCAGGTCATGAGGAGGAAAACATGGCTTCGGTCAGCCTGCGAAAGCTGGACAAGAGTTACGGCGCGCTGCGCATCGTAAAAGGTATCGACCTCGAAATTGCCGACGGCGAATTTGTGGTATTCGTCGGCCCGTCCGGCTGTGGGAAATCAACGACATTGCGCATGGTCGCTGGCCTCGAGGGCATCACCGGCGGTGACGTTCTGATCGGCGACCGGGTCGTGAACAAACTGCCGCCACGTGAGCGAGACATCGCCATGGTATTTCAGGACTATGCGCTCTACCCGCACAAAACAGTCCGCGAGAACATGGGTTTCAGCCTCAAAGTACGTGGCGTGAACGCATCGCAAGCCAATGCCAGCATTGACGAGGCTGCAAAGATGCTCGGGATCGAGCACCTTCTCGATCGTCGGCCGGGGCAACTTTCCGGCGGCCAGCGTCAACGTGTCGCCATGGGTCGCGCGATCGTAAGGCGCCCACAGGTGTTCCTGTTTGACGAGCCGCTATCCAACCTTGATGCCAAGCTTCGTGGACAGGTCCGAACGGAAATCAAGCGTCTGCACCAACAACTGGGCACGACGATCATCTATGTCACTCACGACCAGGTCGAGGCCATGACATTGGCCGATCGCATCGTCATCTTGCGGGGCGGCGATATCGAGCAGGTTGGCACGCCGGACGAGGTTTACAACAATCCGCAAAGTGTGTTTGTCGGCGGTTTCGTCGGCGCCCCGGCAATGAATTTTGCAAGGGCCAAGGTGACCGGCGACACCCTGTTCTTCAGTGACGGAAATCGACTACCCTTGGCATCTGTCCGCAAGACGCGTGAGACGGCACTTGAGGGTCGCGATGTCATCGTGGGCATCCGTCCTGAGCATTTCGGACCGGCGGAGGCTTTTCCCAGCCAGCTTTCAGTCACCGTACAGGTGGTTGAACCGCTCGGTTCAGACACCCTGGTCCATTTCACCCTCGGCGACGCTGCATTGACGGCAAGAATGCCGCCACAGGAGCGGCCCGTACCCGGGCAAATCATGAATATAGGTGTAGACCCCTCCAAGGTGCATCTCTTCGACGCACAGACGGAACGGTCGATCCATTAATACTGATACGGCTGTGTCCGTTGTCGCAAGAATATCAAAACGGGAGGAAAACATGAAATTCAAAGCTTTGACGGGAGCAGCACTTTGCGCTGGCCTATTTGCCTTCACAGGACCGGCCCTGGCGGATACGCAGCTCAAGATTTTCGTCTCCAGCCAGCACCAGCCCGACGTGTGGCGCAAGGCGCTTGACCAATACGAGGCAAAAACGCCAGGCGTTAAGGTGACCATCGAGACGGGTGGCAACACCTCTGAAGCTCAGGCGCAGTACCTGAACACCATCATGTCGGCGAAGGACACAAGCCTTGACGTCTTGATGTTGGACGTCATCCGTCCGGCACAATTCGCAGCCGCCGGCTGGACCAGCGATTTTTCCGGCAAGGATATGTCATCCTATCTGCCGACCTACGCGGAAGCCAATACGGTTGACGGCAAGATCGTCGCCCTTCCTGCCTTTGCGGACGCGATGTTCCTTTATTACCGCAAGGATCTTCTCGACAAATACGGCATTCAGCCGCCCACCACGTGGGACGAACTGAAAGATGCTGCCAAGAAGGTGATGGAAGGTGAAAAGAACCCCGACCTGCAGGGCCTGTCCTTCCAGGGAAAAGCGATCGAAGGCGCAGTTTGCACTTTCCTCCTTCCCTACTGGAGCGAAGGAAAGTCTCTGGTTGAAAACGGCAAGCTGAACTTCGACAGCAATGCGGCGACCGCTTCGCTCAAGCTCTGGAAGAGCTTCGTGGATGAAGGAGTTGCCAAGAAAAACATTTCCGAAGTTGCAACCGATGATACCCGCAAGGAATTCCAGGCCGGAAAAGCGCTGTTTGCAGTAAACTGGTCTTACGCCTGGAACCATTTCCAGGGCAAGGAATCTGCTGTTACCGGCAATGTCGGTGTTGCGCGCCTTCCCGCCGTCAAGGGTGGCGAACAGGCAACCTGCCTCGGCGGCTGGGAATTCGGCGTGTCGGCGTATTCCGAACATCAGGATGAAGCCAAGAAACTGGTCGAATACCTGTCGGGCGAGGACGTCTCGAAATTCATGGCAATCAATGCAGCACTTTTGCCGACCTATGCCTCGCTCTACAAGGATGGTGAAGTGACCAAGACCATTCCTTGGTTCGCCGATGCGCTGCCGGTTGTCGAAACAGCGAAGGCCCGTCCCGTAACACCGCGTTACAATGAAGTCAGTGAAACAATCCGCACCACTGTCAATGGCGTGCTCGCGGGCGTCATGACGCCGGAAGATGGCGCCAAACAGATGGAAAGCCGTCTCAGACGCGTTCTTCGCTGATAAAAACCCGGCCGGAAAGCGCGCGATGACAAACCGCATCTTTCCGGCCCACTTTCTCAAGCAGACAACCGCTCGACAGACGCGGTAAAACGGACCAGACGACATGTCGGTCCGATCGGGAGACGACTGACGTGAATCCAGTTGCAGGAGTGGCAGACGTGACGATGCCGGAAAGAACCATGGTCAGGATCGACGAGAAAAAGCCACCCCGCTGGGTCCGATTGCTCGATCTCGGCGATGGTCCTCTCGCGGTGATGCTCCTGGCTCCCGCAGCAATCCTTTTGACGCTTATCATTGTCTATCCTGTAGGGCGACTGGTCTACACGAGCTTCTTCAGCCTTTCTCTGACCTCAGGTTTGCCTGCAGAATTCATCGGCTTTGAAAACTATGTCGCGATGTTCGATGATCCGGTATTTTGGGAAACCACCTGGAACACGGTCTTGATCACGCTGATTACCGTGCCGGGAGCGCTTTTCGTTGGTCTCGGGTTGGCGCTGCTCGCCAACCTGCCCTTCACGATGCAGTGGCCCATGCGGCTGTCGCTACTCATTCCATGGGCGCTGCCACTATCATTCGCCGGTCTGATTTTTGCGTGGTTCTTCCATTATGAATATGGCGTCGTCAACGATGTCCTGAACCGGCTGGGTTTTGAAGGCGTTATCTGGTTCAATTCGCCTAACTGGGCGTTTGCTGCAATTTGCCTGACGATCATCTGGAAAACATCATCCTTCATGGCACTGATGATCCTGGCCGGCCTGCAAACCATCCCCAAGTCGCTCTATGAGGCAGCAGACGTTGATGGCGCGGGTAAAGTCAGACAATTCTTCGAAATCACCCTGCCCCTTCTGAAGCCTTCCATCGTCGTGGCTCTTATCTTCCGTACGATCACGGCGCTTCAGACATTCGATATTCCGTTCATGATGACGGGTGGCGGTCCAGGCACCTCGACCACGACATTGGCCATGTACATCCACCAAAACACGGTATCGTTCCTTGATCTCGGTTACGGTTCGGCGCTTGCGGTGATGATGTTCGCGCTGTCGATGTGTGTGACGGCCGTCTATCTGCGCATTATCCGGGCCAAGGAGTAATTATCATGAGCACAGTCGCCACCTCCGGCCTCGCGTCATTCTTTTCCGGCAAGCCGCTACGTTTTATTGCCGCCTCCATCCTTCTGGTAAACGGTCTGTTTCCTGCGATCTGGATTTTGTTCACATCGCTCAAGACAGAGGCAGAACTCACGGCAAAACCGATCACCTGGCTCCCCCATGTGCCGACGCTTGCCAACTACATGCAGGCATTCTCCGACCAACCGCTGCACCAGTTTCTTTTCAACAGCTTCATGGTAGCGTTGCTTTCAACTGCATTAACGATCCTGATTTCGGTATTGGCAGCCTATGCCTTGGCGCGTCTCAACCTGAAATACCGGGCGTTGATTCTTTCGCTTATCATCGCAGTATCGACGTTTCCGCTGGTCACCCTGCTGGTTCCACTATTTGAAATTATGCGCGCGCTCAACCTGCTCAACAGCTGGACGGCACTCATATTGCCCTACACGGTGCTTTCGCTTCCAGTGTGTACACTGATGCTGGTTTCCTTCTTCGAGAGTATCCCGCGCGACCTCGAAAATGCTGCCATGATCGACGGATGCACCCGCATCGGCGCATTGTTCAAGGTGGTCGTGCCGCTCTGTGCACCTGGCGTCTTCACGGCCGGCATTCTTGCCTTCGTCAACGCCTGGGATGAATTTCTGCTGGCACTTTCATTCAACTCGAACCCGGCTCTTCGCACCCTTCCGGTGGGCATTCAGCTCTACCAGGGCGAGTTCGCTTTCCCTTGGCCTGTCATTTCGGCAGCGCTGGTGGTCGGCATTGTGCCTGTCGCAATCCTGATCGTCATTTTCCAGGAGCGGGTTGTTTCCGGGCTCACCGCAGGCGGTCTAAAAGGTTAAGTCATGTTACTTGAAAAGACTGATGAAGGATTCACGTTGTCGATCGACGGACGCGTGATCCTGACCCATACCCAAAAAAACCCCGCATTCTTTGCCGGTTTCGGTCAGGAGCGGATGGATATGTATCGCGGCAACTTCGATATCGAAGACTATGTCGTCGAACGTTCGCCGCTTCATCACGCTGATGTCGATCGCAATACCATCTCGCTGGCATCTGCGGAGGGACAGCCGCCGCGATTGCAACTGACGCTGGACGGCAACATCCTTCGCTTCACGACACTTGACGAAAGCATCAATCGCCTCTGGCTGCGGACTGTTGCGGAGACTGACGAGCATGTGTGGGGTGGTGGCGAGCAAATGTCCTACTTCGACATGCGTGGCCGGCGTTTTCCGCTCTGGACCTCCGAACCGGGCGTCGGTCGCGACAAGACGACAGAGATCACATTCAAGTCTGACGTCAGTGGCAAGGCAGGGGGTGACTATTACAACACCAATTACCCCCAACCGACCTACCTCTCGTCTCGCAGATACGCCCTCCACATAGAGACCAGCGCATATTCCGTCTTCGATTTCCGGAGCGATGATTTTCACGAGCTGGAGATCTGGGCAATTCCGGAAAAGATCGAGTTTTTCTCAGCCGATAGCTTTGCCGATATCGTCTCGATGCTCTCTTTGCGTTTCGGTCGCCAGCCCGAACTGCCGGAATGGGTTTATAACGGCGCGATCATTGGTTTGAAGGACGGCGTGAATTCCCTTGCGCGGCTGGAAAAAATCATGGCTGCTGGCACCAAGGTTTCCGGCCTATGGTGTGAAGATTGGGTTGGCCTTCGTCAGACCTCGTTCGGTGCGCGCCTGTTCTGGGACTGGCAGGCCAATGAGACACGCTATCCGCATCTGCGCCAGAAGATCGCCGAACTTGCCGATCAAGGCATTCGTTTCCTCGGCTACGTCAATCCCTACCTTTGCGTTGACGGCCCGCTGTTTCCGATTGCTGAAAAAGCTGGTTACTTCGCAACCGACAATGACGGAAAGACTGCACTGGTCGATTTTGGGGAGTTCGACTGCGGCGTTGTCGATTTCACCAATGCAGATGCAGCAACCTGGTTTGCCGAAGAAATCATCGGCAAGAATATGCTCGACTTCGGTCTGTCCGGCTGGATGGCGGATTTCGGCGAATACCTGCCGATCGACATTCACCTGGCCAACGGCGTGGATGCAAAACTGATGCATAATGCCTGGCCAACTCTCTGGGCCGAGGTTAATGCCAGAGCTGTTGAAAGTCGCGGCAAGACCGGTGAGACACTGTTTTTTATGCGAGCAGGCTTCACCGGGGTTCAGGCACACTGCCCGCTTCTGTGGGGCGGAGATCAATCGGTCGATTTTTCTCGACACGATGGCCTTGTCACGGTCATGTCAGGGGCGCTTTCCTCCGGCCTGCTTGGCAACGCCTATCACCATTCCGACATTGGTGGCTACACCAGTCTGTTCGGAAATGTGAGGACACCGGAACTGCTCATGCGCTGGGCGGAAATGGCTGCTTTTACGTCCGTCATGAGAACCCATGAAGGCAACAGACCCCGTGACAACATTCAAATTGACCAAGATGACGAAGTCCTTGAGCACTTTGCAAGGATGACGGCGATCTACGTTGCACTTGCACCGTATTTGAAATCCCTTTCGTCGGAGGCAGCACAGACCGGCCTGCCAGTTCAGCGTCCGCTTTTCCTGCACTTTGAGAGCGATCGAGAAACCTACGCCATCCAGGACAGCTATCTCTATGGTGCAGACCTGCTCGTCGCTCCGGTATGGAAAGCAGGTGAAAATGAACGATCGCTATACCTGCCAGGCAATATTGACTGGGTGCACCTTTGGAGCGGTGAGCGTTATGCGGGCGGCCAGAATGTCACAGTAGATGCCCCACTCGGCAAGCCAGCAGTATTCTATCGCGCCGGAAGTGCATTCAGCTCAATTTTCAAAGCCGTACTAACGATCTGAGCCGTTGACAGAAAGCTAAAAAAGCGACAGTTTCCGACCCATTCCGAGGGGAGCACCGAACGGTGCTGAGATGGCGATGAGCCGGACCCTTGAACCTGATCCGGGTCATACCGGCGTAGGAACGGAAACTGTCGCCTTACAATGGGACACTCTTTCTCTTCTCCGCTCTGCCTGGGTCTCCGTGATTGTCATGTCTGGAGATCGATTGATGATGTTGCATTACCGTTTGCTTGTCACGCGACACCTTAGATCCGTTTGCCGCTAGTCACATGCGAGCCGCTCATGCGTTGCACGGCGTGCTGGTCCTGCTGATTGTATGGCAGACAGGCACATGGCTGCTCTCGCCTCCCCGCTACATATTGCCGACGCCATTCGACGTCTTCAGCGTTTTCATGCGCCAATCCGGCTTCCTATTCAGTCAGGCCGCCGTGACCTTGGCGGAGATGGCTATTGGCCTTGCATTGGGCATTGCCAGCGGGATTGCCGTGGCATTCTTCATCGCCGCCATGCCACGTTTGGGACGCCTTGTGTGGCCAATGGTGATTGTCCTTCAAGCGTTTCCGGTATTCGTCCTTGCTCCGATCCTTGTCCTCTGGTTCGGCTTCGGCATGGCCTCGAAAGTTGCCATGACCGCAATGATCATCTTCTTTCCTGTCGCATCCGCATTCAGCGACGGTCTCAGCAGAACCGATCGCGACATCCTGGATGCTGCCTCCCTGACCCAGGCAAGCGATTGGCAGATCCTCACCATGTTGAGGGTACCCTTGGCTTTTCCATCGCTCGTCTCCGGGTTGCGCGTTGCTGCGCCACTTGCTCCGCTTGGCGCGATCATCGGCGAGTGGGTCGGAGCGTCGTCTGGCCTTGGCTTCGTCATGATCCAGTCAAACGCCCGGATGCAAACAGACGTCATGTTTGCCGCGATGGCAATTCTGGCAGCGATGGCGGTGCTGCTTCGTCTGATTGTCGACCAAGCCACCAAGGGCTTCGCTCCCTGGGCGCACGAAGTCAAAAAACCTATTTATTCTTGAAACTTGCGGAGGAAATCCGAACCATGAAAAGAATTTTTTTGCCACTCCTCTTTGCCGCAGCAAGTTTGCTTGTGCCAGCCCAGTCGCAAGCGGCTGACAAGCTGACGGTTCTCCTTGAGTGGTTCGTAAATCCCGATCACGCTCCCATGGTAATCGCGAGGGAACGCGGACTATTTGCAGATGCAGGGCTTGATGTTGAACTGATCCCGCCTGCCGACCCGTCTGCCGTACCGCGTCTCGTTTCGGCAAAACAAGCCGATATCGGTGTTCATTACCAACCGAACCTTTATCTCGATCATGACGCAGGGCTGCCCATTGTCCGCTTTGGAACGCTCGTCGAAACACCGCTGAACACGATCACGGTGCTGGCCGATGGGCCGATCAAGAGCCTGAAGGATCTGAAGGGCAAAAAGGTCGGCTTCTCGGTCTCTGGCTTCGAAGATGCTATGCTGAAGCGAATGCTGGAGAAAGACGGACTGAAAAAAGACGACGTTGAACTCATTAATGTGAATTTCTCGCTCTCCCCGTCCCTGATTGCTGGCAAGGTCGACGCAACGCTTGGCGGTTTCCGCAACTTCGAGCTGACCCAAATGAAGCTTGAAGGCCATGAGGGCCGTTCGTTTTTCCCGGAGGAACACGGTGTTCCAGCTTACGACGAACTGATTTTCGTCGCACACCGTGAGACCGCCTCAGATAGCCGCCTGCCACGTTTCCTCGACGCAGTTGAGCAGGCTTCCATCTTCGTCACCAACCACCCGCAGGAATCGTGGCAACTTTTCATCAAGGCCTATCCGAACCTTGATGACGAACTGAACAAGTCCGCATTTTTCGATACATTGCCGCGTTTTGCCAAACGCCCGGCCGCGCTCGACACCAAACGTTACGCCAAATTTGGCGCATTCATGCAGGAGATGCAGCTGATCAAAAAGGCGCCTGCAGTCAGTGACATCGCAGTGGAACTGGAATGATGACGACATCCGTGGCAGAAACAATACCGACAGCCGCGAAAGCGGCCGAGGTTCTCGAAACCGTCAGGCAGATGCGCCCCCGTGTGCATTGCCTGATGAATACGGTGGTTCAGAAATTCACGGCGGATGGCATCACAGTCGTCGGCGGAATTCCATCGATGACCACGTCGCTCGAGGAGATCGAGAGCTTCGTTATCAAGGCGGATGCCTTAACGATCAATCTCGGTACTCTCGATGCGGAGCGCCGTAAAGTTATCAGACTGGCCGTCGATATAGCCAATGCTGAAGGAAAGCCGTGGATCATCGATCCCGTTCATTGCGACTACTCGCCCTCCAGATTGGCCTTCGCCCGAGAACTGATTGCACTCGGGCCGACCATCGTGCGTGGTAATCACGCCGAAATGAGCCTTATCGGCGATCTACCTGGCATAGTCAGCATCGAAACTGGGCCAGTCGACCGCCTGAGAACCAAAGATCGGGCCGCAAAGATCGTAAACGGCCACCCATGGATGGCAAAGGTGACCGGAACCGGCTGCCTTTCCGGTGGCGTCATCGCTGCATTCATGGCGGTTGAAAAAGATCCGCTCGCCGCAGCCAGCGCAGCCCTTAGCGTGACGGGCGTTTCCGCTGAGCTTGCAGCACAATATTCCAATGGGCCGGGCAGCTTTGAGCCGGCATTTCTGGACGCGCTTTCAGCTCTTTCCGGCAACGACATTCTAACGCACGCGAGGATCGAACATGACCCAAGTTGATTACCGCCTTAACGCGCTGGTCGACGCCAGTCTTTCTGACATTGCCCCGCTATCGGAACTTGCCCTTTGTGCAGCGCTCAACGGCGCAACCATCCTGCAATATCGCGATAAAACCAGTTCCACCCGTGCCATGATCGAAAATGCACGGGCGATCCGCGAAGCTATTATTGGCACGGGTGTTCCCCTGGTTATCAACGATCGCGTGGATGTAGCGCTCGCCTCGGGAGCAGACGGTGTACACCTTGGTGTTGACGACATGGACGCAAAGACTGCACGACAAATTCTAGGTCGTAGCGCCATCATCGGTCTCACGGTCAAGAACATGGCGGATGCGGTTCGGGCTGCTGCTATGCCGGCCGACTACGCTTGCATTGGAGGCGTTTTTGAAACCGTCTCGAAGGTCAATCCCGATGTGCCCGTCGGCATTGAGGGTCTCTCAACACTCCGAGCCTATTTGCGCGAGCAAAGGCCGGACATGCCGGTAGGCGCAATTGCGGGCATTGATCTTGGACGCGTTCCAGCCGTAATTGCCGCAGGCGCCGACGGCGTCGCGGTCATATCGGCGATATTCCGCGCCACCGACATCTCCAAGGCTGCCGGTGACTTCCGTGCCCTGATCGACAATTCGCTAAAAGAGAGGGCGTCATGACCGCCATTGCCTTGACAATTGCAGGCTCAGACAGCGGTGGCGGCGCTGGTATCCAGGCGGATATCAAAACCTTCTCGGCGCTCGGTGTCTATGCCGCCAGTGTCATCACTGCAATCACAGCCCAGAATACGAAGGGCGTAACGGCCGTCGAGGATATATCCGTTAGTACCATCAGCGCCCAAATGGATGCGGTCTTTTCGGATCTGAAGGTCGATGCGGTCAAGATCGGCATGGTATCGCGCATTGAAACCATCGAAGCGATCGCCGCACGGCTTCGCGTGCAGCCCCAGCCCGTGGTGCTCGATCCTGTGATGGTGGCAACCTCAGGTGACAGGCTGCTGCACCAGGATGCAATTCAAACGCTTCGCCAGCAACTGTTGCCAATCGCCACCATTGTCACACCGAACCTGCCAGAAGCCGCCCTTTTGACAGGAAGGCCGCTCGCCGCGTCAAAACATGAGATCATCGAGCAGGCTGAAGCCATATTGCAGGTTGGTGCAAAAGCCGTCCTCATCAAGGGAGGACACAGCACCGGCGAGGAAAGCACGGACTATCTTTTCACCGATGGAGCGATGCACGCCCTCTCAGCAGCACGTCTTGAAACGAAAAACGACCACGGCACCGGTTGCACACTCGCTGCTGCAATCACCGCGTATCTGGCGCTAGGTCATCAGTTGCACGACGCAGTCGGCCTGGCGAAAGACTATCTGCACGGCGCGCTTGAAGCCGGACGAGATCTTGCTGTTGGGCAAGGACGAGGTCCGGTGCATCACTTCTATCGCATGTGGAGGTGAAACGGGATCGTCGAGCCGCTCCGGCCTCCGATGATCGTCATCTTGGCTTCGGTGTTGCGAGCACGTTGCGAATGGCAAAGCTTGAATGAATGCGCGAAACGCCCGGCAACTTCGAGAGGATTTCCTTGTGAATCCGTTCGAAGTCACCGGCGCTTTCCGCCTCGCAGCGCAAAAAATAGTCAGATCCGCCGGTCATCAGATAACATTCACGTATTTCCGGATAGCGGCGCACGGCATGTTCAAAACGGTTGAGATAGTCCTCGGTCTGACGATCGAGGGTAATCTGAACGATAACCGAGATGACCTCGCCTCCCGCAAGCCCGCTCGTCAGTGCGGTATAGCCACGAATGATGCCTTCGCGTTCGAGAATATCGACGCGACGCAGGCAGGCTGAAGCGGAGAGCCCAACCTCTGATGCGAGCTTGGCGTTGCTGATACGGGCATTCAGCCGAAGCAGACGAATGATGTGGCGATCGGTAGCATCGAGTACGGGCATAGATCCTTCCAATTCTTAGACGAAAATTGCGCATAATTATCATCATTCGCACTTTATTCTGACAATTACCAAGATATTCGACAATCGTTGCAATACCCTCTTCGGATAATAATGAGGGTGAACAACCATGGACATGCAGATCAGCCGCCAACAGGCTGCCGGTGGAGCGAGTGGGTATCTGACGATCGACCTCGGCGCCGTACAGGATAATTATCTGGCACTTTGCGCGATGGCGCCCGAGGCACTTACTGCAGCCGTTGTGAAGGCCGATGCTTATGGGCTCGGGGCCGATACCGTTTCAGGCGTGCTCTATGATACCGGATGCCGAAACTTCTTCACCGCCCACATTGATGAGGCACTTTCCCTTCGATTGCGCATTCCTTCGGACGCTCGAATATTCGTCCTGAATGGCCTTCAGCCCGGAAACGAGGCGTCCTGTGTCGAAATGGATGTCATCCCCGTGCTCAATTCGCTTGAGCAACTCACGCAATGGTCGACGCTTGCAGAAAAGCAGGGCGTCCCCCTTCCCGCAGCCTTGCAGATCGATACGGGCATGAGCCGCCTCGGCCTGTCGCCCGATGAACTCGCATTCCTCCTGTCAAATCCAAAGCCGCTGGAGAAAATCGCAATCCAGTTTGTGATGAGCCATCTCGCTTGTGCTGACGAGCCGGAACATGGCGCAAACGCCGCACAGCTTGCTGCGATGCACGAAGCCTCAGCCTCGTTCCCACAAGCACCCGTCTGCTTTTCTAACTCCGGAGGTATCTTTCTGGGCGCCGGTTACCACCATCAACTTATGCGGCCTGGTATCGCTCTATATGGCGGGGCTCCGTCCACGACCCGACCCAACCCGATGAAACCAGTCGTAAAACTGGACATCGCAGTCATCCAAACCCGAACAGTATCTGCGGGCTCGCTGGTCGGTTATGGCGGCTCATACCGCGTCGAGGCGCAAAAGCGCCTCGCGACGATTGCGGCCGGCTATGCCGATGGCCTTCCCCGTTCGCTCAGCAACAGCGGCGCGGTATGGTTCAACGGCGTCCGCCTGCCCATTATCGGCCGTGTATCGATGGACAGCATCATTGTCGACATTTCTGCTCTGCCAGAAGGGACATTGACGCAAGGCAGTCTGGTGCAGATGATTGGCCCTGACCAGACGCTTGAAGACATTGCCGAGGCTGCGGGCACCATCGCCTACGAAATCCTGACCGGCCTCGGACGCCGCTACCGCCGACATTATATTCAACCGCGCTCGAGCGCAGCCTCTGCTTCAACGACAACAAAAGACAAGTGAGACGATCATGAACGTCACAATTCTGGGAGCCGGCGTTGTCGGCGTGACCTCCGCCTGGTACCTGGCAAAGGCGGGCCACAAGGTAACGGTAATCGATCGCCAGCCGGCGGCAGCACTGGAGACAAGCTTCGCAAATGCAGGCGAGGTTTCCCCGGGCTATTCGTCTCCCTGGGCAGCACCTGGCATTCCGGTCAAGGCGATGAAGTGGCTGTTCATGAAACATGCCCCCCTTATCATTCGCCCGACAACAGACCCTGCCGCATGGCGCTGGATGACCCAGATGCTGCGGAACTGCACATCAGCACGATATGCAATCAACAAGAGCCGGATGGTCCGCATTGCAGAATATAGCCGCGATTGCCTGATGGCATTGCGTGACGAGACGGGCATTCAGTACGACCAGCGCATGCAGGGAACACTGGAGGTTTTCCGCACCCAGAAGCAATTCGATGCTATCGGAAAGGATGTCGATGTTCTTACAGCTGGCGGCGTGCCTTTCGAAATTCTCGACCGGGATGGCTGCGCTGCGATCGAGCCCGGACTTTCGCCTGCGAAGGGCAAGATTGTCGGTGGATTGCGCTTGCCCGGCGATGAAACCGGCGACTGCTTCATGTTCACGACAGAACTTGCCCGGATGGCCGAAGAGGCGGGCGTCACCTTCATCTACGATACGGGTGTCATGCGCCCCATCGTTGAAGCAAACCGTATAAAGGCAGTGGAGACTACAAAAGGGCTGATAGAGGCCGATGTCTTCGTCGCAGCGCTTGGCAGTTATTCACCGCAGTTCGTTCGCCAGCTTGGGCTCGACCTGCCAGTCTATCCGGTGAAAGGGTATTCCATCACCGTGCCGGTCGTGAAAGAGGAACGGGCCCCGGTTTCGACCGTCATGGATGAAACATTCAAGGTTGCCATTACACGCCTCGGCTCACGCATCCGTGTTGGCGGGATGGCGGAGATTGCCGGGTTCAGCAAGGATCTGCCGGCCGTCCGGAAAGAAACGCTAACTCATTCGGTTGAGGACCTTTTTGGTGGCGCAGGCGATCAGTCACAAGCAAAATTCTGGTGTGGACTTCGCCCGATGACACCTGATGGTACGCCCGTTATCGGAGCGACGCGCTACGACAACCTCTATCTCAACACCGGTCACGGCACGCTCGGCTGGACAATGTCGTGCGGTTCCGCCCGGGTATTGTCCGATCTCATCAGCGGCGAGAAGCCGGAAATCGACACGCACGATCTTGCGATCAGTCGCTATGCGGCATGATTGAGCGTTACGCCAGACGTTGTGGCATCCTCGGGTTCATTCCGAGGATGACATCAGTCTAGAGCGCCAGCGCATCCTTGAGTGCGAGACCCTCCTTCATGCGGAGGTCGAGATCTGCCTCGATGTGGTCGATATGATGCAGCATTAATGAGCGGGCTTTTTCCACATCGCCTGTTTCAAGTGCGTCAAGTAGATCAGCATGGTCATTGTGTCCGCAGCTCGAAACGCCTGATCGGCCGTAAAGCGCAATGACAAGAGACGAGCGTGCAACCAGCTCGTCCATGAATTTTGCAAGGATCGCGTTGCCGGAAATTTCAGCCAGCATCAGATGAAAATCGCCCGACGCCTTGATTTCCGCTCGTCTGGCGCTTGGCCCGCGCTCGTGCTGATGCCGCGTTTCTTCCATCAGGTGATCTTTGAGCCGCTTGACCGCGGCAGGCGTCAACCGCTCGATGGCAGCATCGACAATTCCCGGCTCGATTAGTCTGCGCGCTGCAAAAACCTGCCTTGCCTCGTCGGGTGTTGGATTGGATACGAATGCACCACGGTTGCGCTCAGCGCGAACCAGGCCCTCGAAGGCAAGCATCTGGAGGGCTGCACGCACCACCGTTCGACTGACGTCGAACAGCGTTCCGACTTCTGACTCAGACAATTTTGTTCCAGGCGCGAGCCGCCGATCAACGATGGCATCACGCAAAGTGTCGCGGATGGCCTGTGCACGGTCTTCCTGTGTCGGATCTGATGGTGGGGCAATCTGGGCGAGGCTCATTGGTTCGTCCTGTTTCCCCTCTGTTCTAACGCGAAGCGTGCCCGGCGCAAACAGGAATCGTCCAGTCATCGTCGAATTTATTGTATACAATTTTGTGCACTCGTGAAAACGAAAGCGCGTTTTTTGTGCATGCAACCCTCCATGAGAATGCACCCTCTGTTTCCGCAAAAATTAAGTCTTGGAATTCCATGGCCTTAGCGCGCGGAAAGCGAACTGGCACGACTTATGCAACGCATGAACCGATCAAAAGAGGGAAATGCATGAGCAAGGCCGCTGAAATCGACATCGCTTCCGTTTCCAAGATCTATGGCACAACGACTGCGGTCCATGCCATCAGCCTTAAGATACCGGCGGGTAGTTATTGCTGCCTGCTTGGTCCGTCGGGGTGTGGCAAGACCTCCACGCTACGGATGATTGCCGGCCATGAGAGCATATCCAGTGGCGATGTCAGGCTCGGCAATACGGTGGTTACGGACCTGCCTCCTGCCAAACGCGGCACCGCGATGATGTTCCAGTCCTATGCGCTCTTCCCGCACCTTGATCTCGTCGACAACGTCGCCTTCAGCCTCAAGATGAAGGGGATGGATAAGGAAACGCGTCGCAGCAAGGCACTCGACATGCTCAAACTGATGCAGTTGGAGCCTTATGCAAGCCGCCGCCCCGCCCAATTGTCAGGCGGACAGCAGCAGCGTGTTGCATTGGCGCGTGCTTTGATCACCGATCCGGAAGCCCTGTTGCTGGACGAGCCACTCTCGGCACTCGATCCGTTTCTGAAAATCCGCATGCGGGCCGAACTCAAGAAGCTGCAAACGTCGCTCGGCATCACCTTCGTTCACGTCACCCACAGCCAGGAAGAAGCCATGGCGCTGGCCGATATCATCGTTGTCATGAACGACGGTCGTATTGAACAGGCTGCTACACCACGCGAGGTTTTCGAGCGACCGGCGACAGCGTTTGTTGCCCGTTTCATGGGCGACCACAACGTCATTTCCGGCCGTCTTAAGGACAACGACGGCGAGTTCGTGACGATGGAGGTCGCGGGCGGAGGAACCTTCGTCGGTAATGGCCTTGTCCCGAATGGTGACCGCATGGATATCGCCGTCAGGACTGACCGTGTGCGTGTCGGCGAACCTGAAAAACCTGGTCTTGGCTTCACCGGCATCGTGTCCAACGTCGAGTATCGCGGCGGTAGCGTCAAGATTGCGGTGACCGGCGCAGGTATTGAAGACTTCAACGTCATTTTGAGCGATGTCGCCTTTTTCGAGGCGCCGGTGAAGGTCGGCGACGCGATCCCGCTCTCATGGAATACGGCCGATGCCATTGTGCTCGGTCGCGTAGAGAAGTGACCCGAAAAAATAACCAGAGGAGAACTTTGAAATGACCGACACTTCCAAAACCAAGGGCGGACTTTCCCGCCGCGGATTGCTTAAAGCGGGTGCTGCCGCAACCGGTGCAGCGATCGGTTCCGGCCTGATCACCGGCTTCCCGACCATCTGGGCGCAAAACCCGATCACGCTTCGCCAGTTCGGTACCGGCGTATCGAACCTCAATGCCATTGCCGAAAAGTGCAAGGCCGACCTTGGCATTACGCTTGAAATGACCGCGACAGATTCGGACGCAGCCGCTCAGCGCGCTGTCACCCAGCCAAACTCCTATGACATCGCCGACATCGAATACTGGATTTTGAAAAAGGTCTATCCGGCCGGCGTTATCCAGCCGATGGAAATCAAGAAGCTTAAATACTACGACAAGATCGTGCCGCTGTTTAAAACCGGCAAGCTGAAGCCGGACAGCGTCGTCGCGCAGGGCACGGCGCCGCACACGGTCGGGTTTGTCGAAAAGCCTGGCGACAAGTCTTTCGCGAAGGGCGAGACAGACTACTTCACCATGGTCCCAACGATCTATAACGCTGATACACTCGGCATCCGCCCGGATCTTGTCGGCCGCGACATCACGAGCTGGGCCGATATCATGGACCCGAAGTTCAAGGGCAAGACGTCCATTCTGAACATCCCCTCGATCGGCATCATGGACGCGGCGATGATCATGGAAGCCATGGGCAACATCAAATATGCCGACAAGGGCAACATGACGAAGGAAGAGATCGACAAGACGATCGATTTCCTCATCAAGGCCAAGAAGGATGGACAGTTCCGTGCCTTCTGGAAGAGCTTCGACGAAAGCGTCAATCTCATGTCGTCGGGCGAAGTCATCATCCAGTCCATGTGGTCACCGGCTGTTGCAGCCGTTCGTTCCAAGGGCATCGCCTGCAAATACCAGCCACTGAAGGAGGGGTATCGGTCCTGGGGTGGTGGCCTCGGTCTTGCCAAGCACCTCTCAGGCGCAAAGCTCGATGCAGCCTATGAATACATCAACTGGTACACATCCGGTTGGGTCGGTGCCTACCTCAACCGCCAAGGCTATTATTCCGCAGCCATGGAGACGGCTAAGGAGCACATGTCTGCTGACGAATGGGGCTACTGGGTCGAAGGAAAGCCCGCTCAGGGCGACATCGTTGCGCCCGACGGCAAGGTCATGGAAAAGGCCGGTGCGGTTCGCGATGGCGGCTCCTT
This sequence comes from Agrobacterium tumefaciens, assembly GCA_025559845.1. Lineage (NCBI taxonomy): Bacteria > Pseudomonadati > Pseudomonadota > Alphaproteobacteria > Hyphomicrobiales > Rhizobiaceae > Agrobacterium > Agrobacterium tumefaciens. The sequence continues at coordinate 2,206,933 of CP048470.1, read as the reverse complement.
CGAGGAGCGCATGGGCAAGGTGGCATGCTGGAACTCAGTCATGGACGAAGACCGCTACATGGTCCGCCGCTGGAATGAGTTCATCGCAGCCTGATCATAAAGGTTAGCAAGAAAACGGATGCGCGGCGAATTTACGCCGCGTATCTGGCCCAACCCGGCCCTATTGCGGGAGATAAACCTTGGTGACAGTCAGATTCATCGGTGTGAGCGAAAAGAAGGACAGACCGGAGCGCGCTTTCGTGCTGCCGCAAAAACTGGTCTCCTATATTCAGGCGACACCACTATTCCTGATCCTCGGCTTTTTCCTGCTTCTGCCGATCATCATGATCGCTGTCGTCAGCTTCTGGGATTATGACTTCGCCCAGATGTATCCTGATTTCGTAACGTTCAATTACACGGAAACCATGGGGTCGTGGGTCACCTGGCAGACCTACATCAACACGCTCAAATTCGCGGCCATCGTTTGGGCAATCACGCTTTTTTGCGGTTTCTGGGTCGCCTATTTCCTTGCCTTCCATATTCGAACCACCACCATGCAGATGGTCCTGTTCCTGATCTGCACCGTCCCCTTTTTGACATCCAACATCATCCGGATGATCTCATGGATACCCGTGCTTGGTCGAAACGGGCTCGTAAACAGCGCGCTCGTCGGCACCGGCATCGTGCCAGCACCCATCGAATGGTTGCTCTATTCGGATTTCGCTGTCGTACTTGCGATGGTCCACCTTTATACGTTGTTCATGGTGACCCCGATTTTCAATACGCTGATGCGTATCGACAAATCGTTGATAGAGGCCGCACGGGACGCAGGCGCAAGCAGTTGGCAGATCCTGTCCAACGTCATCATTCCACTCGCCAAACCCGGAATGGCAATTGGGACCATTTTCGTGGTGACGCTCGTCATGGCGGATTTCTCAACCGTTCAGGTGATGTCCGGGGGACAAAGTGCGTCTGTAGCACTGATGATGAAGAACCAGATGTCTCTGCTGCAGTATCCTGCTGCGGCAGCCAATGCTGTCATTTTGCTTATCCTTGTTCTCCTGATGGTCGCTGGCATCCTGCGTATCGTCGACATCCGCAAGGAGCTCTGATCTATGCACTCCGAAAAACGTGGCCGCGAATTCTATATCCTGTCCTTCTTCTTCATTCTCTTTGTGCTGTTTCTCTACGGTCCACTCTCCGCGATCTTGATCCTCGCGTTTCAGGGACCGAACGGGGGCCTCACCTTCCCACTGAATGGTGTTTCACTGCATTGGTTCGGCAATCTGTTTGAGCAGCAGGCCGTCGGCGATTTCGGCGGCTCCTTCCGTCGCTCGTTCGGGCTGGGCTTGATGGTTATGGTCGTAACTGTGCTTGTCTCGCTTCTCGCGGGCCTTGCCTTTCGTCGCAAGTTCATAGGCGCAACACCGCTCTTTTACCTCTCGGTCGCCAGCCTTGTCGTCCCGTCAATCATCATCTCTCTCGGTATCGGCGTGCTTTTCCAGCAGCTTGGACTGGAACCGTCCTGGTATACATCAGCATTCGGCGCTCATCTCACCTGGACGTTGCCTTTCGGGGTCCTGATCATGCTTGCCGTATTCAACCGCTTTTCGCCCTCTTATGAAGAAGCTGCGCGCGACCTTGGAGCATCCTCCTGGCAGACATTCGCGCATGTTGTCTTGCCAATGATTGCGCCCAGCATGATCGGTGTAGGGCTGTTCGGCTTTACCCTCTCCTACGACGAGTTTGCCCGAACATTGATGACATCTGGCACTTACAACACCCTTCCGCTCGAGATCTATGGCATGACGACAAACGTCACCACGCCAGTGCTTTATGCCCTTGGCGCGGTCACCACCCTGTTTTCCTTCATCGTGATTTCCGCTACGCTCGGCCTTATCGTCTACATGAACCGCCGCCATTCACGCGGCTAAAGAAACGAAACATGCGCATTCTCGTCATCAATCCCAATACCACGCAATCCATGACGGCAACGATTGCCGATGCTGCGACGCGCGCGGCAAGCAACGACACCGAAATCCTGGCAGTAACCTCCACCATGGGGCCGGTCTCCATTGAGGGTTATTACGACGAGGTTTTCGCCATACCAGGCATGCTCATCGAAGTTGCAAAAGCAGAAAAGCTCGGAGCGAAAGCAGCTGTCATCGCGTGTTTCGACGATACCGGGCTCGATGCAGCACGCGCGCTAGCCACCATCCCGGTGATCGGGATCTGTGAAGCGGCCGTTGCAACAGCAGCGTTCATTGCCCAGCGTTTTACCGTCGTTACAACCATGGAGCGCTCAAGGCTTCCGGTGGAGCATCTCGTTCATCGCTACGGCATGGGAACGCGCGCCAAGGTCCGTGCAGCCGACATCCCGGTTCTTTCGCTCGAAGACCCCTCCTCCGACGCGCTGCCTCGCCTGCGGGCCGAGATCGCAGCAGCGCTGTTGAAAGACAAGGCCGAAGCCATCGTGCTGGGTTGTGCTGGCATGGCCGATCTTGCTGCGAACCTTTCCAGAGAGTTTGGCGTGCCTGTGATCGATGGCGTTTCTGCAGCCGTCAGGCATGCAGAAACGCTTGTTTCGCTCGGCCTCTCCACCGCCAAACGTGGTGCATACGCCACCCCGATAGACAAGCTCTATAGAGGTTCGATGGAAGACTTCTCTCCCTCACGGCTTTTGACCTCATGACTACAGAAATCCGTCGATTGACAGAGGAGGAAGCAAAGACGCTGATCGGCTGGGCAAAGAATGAAGGCTGGAACCCCGGTCTTTTCGACGCGGAACGCTTTTTCGCCTTCGACCCTGAGGGATTTATCGGCTGCATTGTCGATGGCGAACTTGCAGCCGCCATCTCGGCAATTTCCTATACCGATACTTTCGGCTTTATCGGCCTCTACATCTGCAGACCCGACATGCGCGGCAAGGGGCTTGGGAAGCGGGTGTGGGATGCTGGAATGGCACGCCTACACGGCCATGTGGTTGGCCTGGACGGCGTACCCGAACAGCAGGCGAACTATGCCACGATGGGGTTTATGCCAACCTACCGTACCTGGCGCTGGAGCGGCGGACTAAAGGCGGCACCGCAAATGAACACCATGGACCTCAGTGCCGATATGATCCCTGAGTTGATCGCTTTTGACCGCCATTTCTTTCCTGCTGATCGCAAGGGCTTCCTCCTCGAATGGATAAAGGCGCCGCACGTCACGGCTGTCGTTCGGAGCGAAGGTCAGATAAGCGCATACGGTGTTTTGCGAAAGTGCGTTGAAGGTTTCAAGATCGGGCCACTTTTTGCCGATCGGCTGGAGGATGCCATAACAATCCTCCATAGACTGGCGACGGAGGCTGGTGATGCGGTCATTCATATCGACGTGCCGGAGCCAGCCACCGACTTTGCAGCCTATCTGGATAGTTGCGGCATGAGCCGTGGTTTTGTGACCGCCCGCATGTACAAAGGGACGCCACCAACTATTTCTACAGAGGGCCTATACGGCGTAACGTCCCTCGAACTGGGCTGAAACCCGTCGAAAACAACGCCTCAGTAGCGCCACAATTCGTTCAGCGAACATTCAGCCGGCAGACATTATTTCTTAACCATCGAATTGAAACAGGCAGCGATCTGCCATCTGGATGGAAAACAAAATGTCGTCCTTCGCAGCAAAAACCGTTCTCGCCATTGCGGTCGCCGCAGCAACCATCGTCCCTTTCAGCAGCGCCTCTGCCAATGACTGGGATCGCCGTGATCGTCGCGATGCAGCCGTTCTGGGCGGCGTTCTCGGGCTTGCCGCAGGCGTTGCGGTCGGCTCTGCCCTTTCTAACCGTGGTCCGGTCTACGACGAACCGGTTTATGTCGATCCTCCGGTTCGCCGCTACGCAGCACCTCAGCCGGTCTATGACAGCTACGAGGAACCCGACTATCGTTATTACCGCCCTCAGCCCCAGCCGGCCTATCGCGCCCAACCCGTTTACGACAACCGTCCCGTCTATGGCCAGCGTCCGGTCTACCGCACGATCGAACCATGGACGAACGCCTGGTATGACTACTGCTCGCAGCGTTACAGGAGCTTCAACTCCCGCACCGGCACCTATGTCGGTTATGACGGCCAGAGCCACTTCTGTGTCGCGGGCTGAGTAACGACCACGACCACACTGAATTCAAATGAGCCGTCAGCAGCAATGTTGGCGGCTCTTTTCATGCGGTGGTATTTTTCACGTAGTCTGTCCGACTGATGCCGTGCCGTTGGAGCTTGTCGTAAAAAGTCTTACGGGCGATACCTAGGGCAGCGATCGTCTCGGCAACATCGCCGTTCGCCCGCTCCAGAGTTTCGCGGATCAGACGAGCCTCGAGCTCATCCATCCGCTCCGGCAACGTTGCTGAGGACTTTTCCGTAAACGGCACATCAACCTGGCTTGTCATGCCCGTCTCCAGGCCGAGAACCACCCTTTCGGCAAAATGGCCGAGTTCGCGCACATTTCCTGGCCAATCATGTTCGTTGAGATAACGCGACACAGCCGATCCGATCTGTGGAACGGCGACGTTGAAACGATTGGCGGCCTTTGCGACGAAATGGGAAAAGAGTAGCGGGATATCCGGTCTTCGTTCGCGCAAAGGCGGGATTGAGAGTGTGACAACATTCAGACGATAATAGAGGTCCTCGCGAAAGGTACCGCGCTGTTCCGGATCGCCAAGATCAATCTTCGCTGCAGCCACAACGCGGATATCGATCGGCCTTTCGTCATTGGACCCGAGCGGCGACACCTCTCGCATTTCCAGCACGCGCAGCATTTTCACCTGCACGGCGGGGGGCATGCTCTCGATCTCGTCAAGGAAGAGGGTACCGCCGCTGGAATGTTCGATACGTCCTACACGCTTTTTCTGGGCACCGGTGAAAGCACCCGCCTCATGACCGAAAAGCTCGCTTTCAATAACAGTTTCGGGGAGCGCGCCGCAGTTGAGCGCGACGAAATTGCCCTTGGAGCGCCTTTTACTCCAGCGATGAAGCGCTGTTGCCACCACTTCCTTGCCGCTGCCAGTTTCGCCCGCAACCAGCACATCGACATCGGTGTCGGCAATGTGTCGAAGTGTCAGACGCAACCGCTCCATGGCAGGCGTCTGCCCGATGAGCGGCAAATCGTCCTCCGCCTGAGCGGCTGCACGACGCAATGAGCGGTTTTCCAGAACAAGCCGTCGTTTTTCCAGCGCGCGACGGGCACTCTCAACCATACGCTCTGCCGGAAATGGCTTTGCAATGAAATCATAGGCGCCGTTATGGAGCGCATCGACAGCCATGGGCACGTCGCCATGTCCTGTTATCAGAATGACCGGGAGATCGGCATCAATCCTGCGAACCTTTTCGAAAAATTCGAGCCCTGTCATGCCAGGCATGCGGACATCGGTAATGATGATCCCGTCGAAATCCTCCCGCAAAGCGTCCAGTGCCTGTTCGGCTCGCGGAAATGCGCTGACCGCAAGGCCGTCAAGCTCCAACGTCTGCACCATCGCTTTGCGCAGTTGGGAATCGTCGTCGACGAGAAAGATGGTTCCACTGGCCATGATGTCACGCTCGCTTCAGAAAAACGGAAAAACAGGTGCCGCTAAGGCCGCTTTCAACACTGATATGTCCTCCATAATCGGAGGCTATATCGTTGGAAATAACCAGTCCAAGACCAAGGCCACTTTCCTTCGACGTGTTGAAGGGTGAAAAAAGTTGCTTGCGGATGTCCTCGGGGATGCCGGTGCCATTGTCAGCAATGCTCAGGACAACCATGTCCCCTTGCTCGGCGACACGTACGTCAACTCGAGCATTATCAATGCTTTCAGTCGCTTCCAGAGCATTCTGCAGAAGATTGATGAGGATCTGCTCCAGGCGGATACGACTGCCAAGGACCGTCAGGGCCGGATCGGGCAGGACGATATCAAGGGCGTCCATCCGGCCGGAAAAGCGACTGCGCAGCAACATCACTGCGCCTTCGATCACGAGCCTCAAGCTGACCGGTTCGGCGGCTGTGCGGCCCTTGCGCGCAAGGATTTTGAGGTCTCCGGTTATGGTCCCGATACGCTCCGTCAATGACGCAATGTTTTCGAGATTTTCGGTGGCTTCAGCCATGCGATCCCGTTTCAGGAGAGTGCGGGCATTGTCTGCGAAGGCACGGATTGTCGCGACCGGCTGGTTGATTTCATGTGCCACCCCCGCAGCCACCTGCCCAAGAATAGACAGCCGGTTTGCCTGCACCAATTCGTGCTGTACGCTTCGCAGTTCACCGGTTGTCTTCTCATGGAGGGCGATTTCTGCTTGCAGGTGGTCGCGGGTCTTCGTTAGATCGCGCGTGCGCTCCTGAACCTTCAGCTCGAGGTCAGCGCGAGCGTGCTGCTCCTCTTCTTTTTCCCTCAACGATTTCTGCCGGCGCCACAACCACAATGCGGAGAGCGCCATAAGCGGCATCAGTGTTGCGACGGCAATGACCCTCCCTTCACGAACCGCTGCTGCAATTGCGGGGGCTACCGGTTGGAGATAGTGAAGCGTCCATGCCGTCGTAGGCACCGGCATTTCCAGCCTCAGATAGTCACCCCGTTCCTTGACGGGATTGTCAACATGAAACAGTGGCAAGTTGTCGAATGCGGTTCTGATTTTACGCAGTGGCATCAGCGACAGCGTTTCGCTACCGAACTGCAAGCTTTCAGAAATCTCCCTTCGACGGCTCTCGCTTATCGACGCGATGGTTTTGAAACGCCAGTTCGGTACACTTGTCATCAGCACAACACCGTCCCGGTCAACGACGTAGACCGGTTTACCGCCGATGTTCCAGTCCGTTTCAAGCCGATTGAATTCAACCTTGGCAATGACAACGCCCAGAGCCCGCCCGTTCGCCGCGTCGATGCGTCGGGAAATGTAAAGGCCCGGCCTGCGGCTGACATTGCCAAGCGCGTAGTGTTCGGACATGCCATTTTTCATGGCACCCTGGAAATATTCGCGGAACGCGTAAACGGAGCCAACGAAACTTTCCGGCAAACGCCAATTGCTCGATGCAATGGTAAGGCCATCCGGGCCGGTCACATAGATGACGGACGACTGCGTTCCCTCAATCAGCCCTTCAAGCTTGCGGTTCAGGCGATCGACCGCTGCAGCTCCGCCGCCGTCCAGGGCGCTGGCAAGATCCGGATCACCCGACAAAACCAACGGAATGGCACGCGGTCGCTCCAGCGCCACATTCAGGAGAGCTATTTTGAGCTCCGCATCCGTCGATGCTTCGGATGCGGCCGTCTTCATGGCCCGCGATCGCGCCAATTCATCGGCTGCCAACAATATCCCGAGACTAGCAAGCAACCACAAACCCGCCAGCGCCAACCATTGTGCGCGTCGCCTTGATTGCGATCCCTGTGTTTGCGTCTTGTTCATCCCAACATTGTGTGGATTTCCGCACATAATACAAGTCGCCATGTCCGGAATTCTATACTGAGTAGTATTTACCTAAATACGCCTCCAAAAAAAATAATATTTTAAATCAGGCCGTTATGGCGATTTCGCAGATCTGGCATGCATATTGCTCATGACTCCTCAATCGGCTTCGAGCCGTCAACGTCGCGGCAAACCCGGGAGGCCAATCAGGGCAGGGTTAAGCCGAGGAGGAACAGACATGATCGATACGACAGCCGTGGCCGCAGGCCACGCCAAGCAGCCTTTTTACAAGCACCTGTATTTCCAGGTTCTGGTTGCCATTATAGCCGGCATTGCACTTGGCCATTTCTACCCGGCTTTCGGCGAAGAGCTGAAGCCACTCGGGGATGGCTTCATCCGCCTGGTCAAGATGATCATTGCGCCGGTCATCTTCCTGACCGTGGCGACCGGCATCGCCGGCATGAATGACATGAAGAAAGTTGGTCGCGTCGCCGGCAAGGCGATGATCTACTTCCTTGTCTTCTCCACGCTCGCGCTGATCGTCGGTCTCATCGTGGCCAATACGGTCCAACCTGGCGCCGGCATGAACATTGATCCGGCAACGCTGGATGCCAAGGCCGTTGCGACCTATGCCGACAAGGCACATGAACAGACCATCACGGGCTTCCTCATGAACATCATCCCGACCACCATCGTTGGTGCGTTCGCAAGTGGTGACATTCTTCAGGTTCTGTTCTTCTCGGTTCTGTTCGGCATCGCACTCGGTATCGTCGGCGAGAAAGGTCAGCCGGTCGTCGACTTCATGCACGCCCTGATGTATCCGATTTTCAAGCTTGTCGCGATCCTGATGAAGGCTGCCCCGATCGGTGCATTCGGCGCCATGGCGTTCACCATCGGCAAATACGGCATTTCGTCCGTTACCAATCTGGCGATGCTGATCGGAACATTCTACGTCACTTCCTTCCTGTTCGTGTTCGTGGTCCTTGGTGCTGTTTGCCGGTACAATGGTTTCTCGATCCTGGCGCTTATCCGCTACATCAAGGAAGAATTGCTTCTCGTTCTCGGCACATCGTCGTCCGAGGCTGCCCTTCCGGGCCTTATGAGCAAAATGGAAAAGGCAGGCTGCAAACGTTCTGTCGTCGGCCTTGTCATCCCGACCGGTTACTCCTTCAACCTTGATGGCACCAATATCTACATGACCCTTGCAGCACTCTTCATCGCGCAAGCGACGGGCATCGACCTGTCCTTTGGTGAACAGATCCTGCTGCTTCTCGTAGCGATGCTGAGCTCCAAGGGCGCAGCAGGCATTACCGGCGCAGGCTTCATTACCCTCGCCGCTACGCTGTCCGTGGTTCCTTCCGTTCCGGTTGCCGGCATGGCACTCATTCTCGGCATCGACCGCTTCATGTCTGAATGCCGCGCGCTCACCAACTTTGTTGGCAACGCAGTCGCCACCATCGTCGTTGCCCGCTGGGAAGGTGAACTCGATCAGGCGCAGCTCGCCCGCGTTCTGAGCGGCGAGGAAAACGTATCCGGGATCGCGGATGTGGATGCCGTTCCGGCATCGGCACAGCCCGCGGAATAAAAAGAACAAGACCTCCCAGGGTCCCGCCTGTTTCGGATTTCCGGGCAGGCAAACTAGAAAGCCGGAGCATCGATTTGATGTTCCGGCTTTTTTACTTCAGACGTCCATGGATCAGGCCAATACCATGTGTCCCGGCGAAACTTCACGGTACTGTCGTGCAGGAGGCACGTAACCGACTGGGCGCACAGGACTTTTCAGTTCGTCAATCGCGGCATTGCGACGAATGCCACGGCGGGCGGGATCGGGCACAGGCACCGCCGCCATCAGCTTTTTCGTGTAGGAATGCTGCGGATTGGCGAAGATTGCAGCGCGCGGACCGATCTCGACGATTTCTCCAAGATACATGACCGCGACGCGATGACTTACCCGTTCGACGACGGCCATGTCGTGGCTGATAAACAGGAAGGCGATCTTGAACTGTTCCTGGAGATCCATCAGCAGATTACAGACCTGCGCCTTGATCGAGACGTCGAGCGCCGAGACGCTCTCATCGGCGACAATCACCTTGGGGTTCAACGCCAGGGCACGCGCAATGGCGACGCGCTGACGTTGGCCACCCGAAAATTCATGTGGGTAGCGGTCCATCATCGTGGACGAAAGACCCACCCGCTCAAGAAGATCTGCGGTCTTCTTGCGTGCCTCTGAAGACGACGCGATGCGGTGCTTCACCATCGGTTCGGCAACGGCGGCTCCTACAGTCATGCGTGGATTGAGGCTCGAAAACGGGTCTTGAAAGATCATTTGCACGCTGCGGCGCATCGCCCTCAAACTTGCCTGATCGAGCTTGAGCACGTCGTAACCGTCCAGGGAAATATCACCAGAACGCGGTTCGACGAGCCGCGTGATCGACCTGCCGGTGGTAGATTTACCGCAACCGGATTCACCCACCAGAGACAGCGTTTCTCCCTGAAAGAGATCAAAGCTGACGTTTTCCACTGCATGCACAGCACCCGTTACACGACCGAACAGACCAGAGCGGATCGAAAAACGGGTAACCAGATTACGGACCTGAAGAACCGGCGTTTTTCCACCCTCCACCGTATCGGGAAGTCCTGCGCTCTGACTGACAACGCCGCTTGCCATGTCCACCTTGGGGAACCTCAATGGCAATAGCTGACCATCCATGGAGCCAAGCTTTGGTACAGCCGCAAGCAGGGCGCGGGTATATGGGTGCTTTCCGCGATGAAAAATATCGGCCGTATCGCCTGTCTCCACCTGGTCGCCCCTAAACATCACGATCGTCCGGTCGGCAATTTCCGCGACAACGCCCATATCATGGGTAATGAAGAGGACAGCCATACCTTCCTCTTCCTGCAGTTGCTTGATGAGATCGAGAATCTGACCCTGGATCGTTACATCCAGTGCTGTCGTCGGCTCGTCGGCAATCAGGAGCTTCGGCCGCGACGCGAGCGCCATGGCGATCATGACACGTTGGCGCATACCACCGGAAAACTGGTGAGGATACTCCTCGAACCTTCCTGCAGCATTTGGAATGCGCACCTTCTCCAGGAGCCTGATCGTTTCTGCTTTTGCCTGCGCCTTGTCCATGCCCTTGTGTCGAACCAGAACCTCAGAAATCTGCCGGCCTATCGTGAAGACAGGATTGAGCGACGTCATTGGCTCCTGAAAGATCATCGCGACGTCGTTGCCTCGCACATCGCGCATCTCGGCCTCTGAAAGAGACAGGATTTCCCTGCCATTCAGCTCTACCGCGCCTTCGATGCGACTGTTTCGTGGATCGAGAAGCCGCATGACCGATAGCGACGTAACACTTTTTCCCGAGCCGCTTTCACCGACAATCGCAACAGTTTCCCCAGCCTTCACGTCGAAGGACAGATTGCGCACTACGCTTTTCCATTCGCCGTCGACGCGGAAGGACGTCGTCAGATTGCGGACAGAAAGAACGGTTGCAGCCGATCGCGTTTGGCTTTTCTTCATATCTTACCTCCCAACGGCATAGGCTTGCATGAGGCGTGGCGTCGCGGCGGCCCTCAGGAGACCGTCGGCATCGCGCCGTGCCGCTGTCAGACGGCCAACGGTCCAGGAATCGGCAACGGAAACATCGTGGCCACGCTTGCGTAACGCATGCAACGCATCTTCCCCGATGCTCTTTTCGATCATCACATTTCCGGGCTGCCGGGTGCGCGGGTAGAACGAGCCGGGGAAGTGACTGGTATGGAACAGCGGCAAGTCAATGGCTTCCTGAAGGTTGAGGCCGAAATGCGCGTAACGCAGGAAGAACGAAAGCTGCCACTGGTCCTGCTGGTCACCACCCGGCGTGCCGAATGCGAGTGTCGGGCGCCCCTCAAAAAGGGCAAGCGAAGGCGTCAACGTCGTGCGCGGCCGCTTTCCCGGTGCAAGCGATGTCGGAAGTCCCGGTTTCAGCCAGAACATCTGTGCGCGAGAATTGAGGCAGAAGCCAAGACCTGGCACGATCGGCGAGGACTGCAACCAGCCACCCGATGGCGTGACCGAAACCATGTTGCCCTCCCGATCGATCACATCGATATGCACGGTATCTCCACGCTTTTCCGTCAAATGCGACATCGTGGGCTCATAGACCGCACCGGTGCCTGCCATCGCGTTCAGCATTTCCATAGTGAGATCGCGCTGCTGCTCCATCCCCGGAAGCACGCCTGGCCTCAGCTCCATAGACGCCTTGTCAGTGATAAGCTTGCGGCGCTCGTCGTTGTAGGCGTCCGAGAGGAGCGTTTCGACAGGAACCTGCGCAAACTCAGGATCACCGTAATAGACCTCGCGATCCGCGTATGAGAGCTTCATCGCCTCGACCACAGCGTGGACAAAGTCAGGACCGGCCGGGTCCATTTTGGCAATATCGATCCCCTTCAAAAGTGCCAGAGATTGAAGCAGAACCGGCCCCTGCCCCCATGGGCCTGTTTTTGCGATCGTCCAGCCATGATAATCGTACGTCGTCGGCTCTTCCACTGTCGCTTGCCAGCCCGCCATGTCGTCGGCGCTAAGTACCCCTTTGTGCCGCGTGCCGCTGGCGTCCATCACTTCAGCCGTCGCAAGATAAGCGGCAATTTTTTCGGCCACAAAACCACGGTAAAAAGCATCGCGTGCGGCCTCAATTCCTGCCTCACGGCCCGACTTTGCTTCGGCCTCCTTGACGATACGCTTCCAGGTCTCGGCAAGAACCGGATTTTTGAAGTTGGAGAGCGGTTGCGGGACGACGCCACCCGGCACCCAGGTTTCGTAGGACGTCGGCCATTCCTTTTCAAAGAAGTCTGCCAGCCCACCAATGGAGGCCGATACCCGCGCAAGCATTGGATGGCCGTTTTCGAGATAGTGGATCGCAGGTTCCAGTACCTCGCGAACGGTCATGGTGCCGTAGTCTCGCAGCATCAGCATCCAGCCATCGAACGCGCCAGGGATCACTGTCGAGAGCAGGCCATCCCCCGGGATGATATCAATACCTTCGCTTTTGTAGTGCTCGATCGTCGCGCCTGCAGGCGCCGGCCCCTGCGCGCAGATCACCTCTACCTTGTCCTTTTTCTTGGAATAGATGATCGCGGGCATGTCACCGCCTGGGCCATTGAGGTGCGGCTCAAGGACCTGCAGCACGAAACCGGTTGCCACCGCCGCATCGAATGCGTTGCCGCCTTTTTCAAGAATGCTCATACCGACCGCAGAAGCGATCCAGTGGGTGGAGGTTACGACACCAAACGTACCGAGGATTTCGGGGCGGGTTGTGAATGTGGTCATCTTTCTGTCCTTCGGTATATCAATGTTCACGTGGATCAAGGGCATCCCGCAGGCCATCGCCCAGCAGATTAAAACCGATTACCACGAGGAAAATGGCAGCCCCTGGCCACATGGCCATCCAGGGTGCTTGTGAGAGAAAATTCTTGGCAACATTAAGCATGGAGCCCCAACTCGCGGCAGGCGCTTGTTGGCCCAGGCCAAGGAAAGAAAGGCTGGCTTCAGCAATGATCGCGGTAGCAACTGTCAGTGTAGCCTGCACGATGATCGGAGGAACGATGTTGGGAAGGATGTATCGAAGCATGATGTCGCCATGGCCAAGCCCGATTGAACGTGCTCCCTCGATATAGTCTTCTGTCTTGACAGCCAGAACCTGCGCACGCGTCAGCCTGATGAAGATCGGCATGGCAGAGAGCCCGATTGCGATCATGGCGTTGGTCAAGCTCGGCCCAAGGAAGGCTGCCAGAGCAATCGCCATGATAAGGAACGGCATGGCGAGGAAAGCTTCGGTAATTCGAGAAATAATCTGATCAACCCAGCCGCCAAAATAACCAGAGATAAGGCCGAATGGTACACCGGTCACAACCGCGATGGCGACCGAAATGACACCCGCCATCAAAGACGCCTGTGTGCCCCAGATCATGCGCGAAAGTATGTCGCGGCCGATATCATCGGTTCCCATCCAGTGAGCAGCAGACGGCGCTTTGCGGATTGCACTCCAGCTCGTCGCGTAAGGGTCAGCCAGAGGCAGCAACGGAGCGGATATGGCAAGGAGGGCAAAAAATGCAATGATGATCAGCCCTGCGACAGCGCTTTTATTGCGCTTCATCTTCTTCCAGGCACGGCTTTCAGTGCGCTTTTTGTCGGGATTGGCAATCGCCTGCGCGGAAGCGTTCATAGTGCGGTCCTCATGCGCGGATTAAGTAGAACAGTGACGACGTCTGCCAGAAGGTTCATCAAGATGAAGCCGATCGCAGTACACAGCACCACACCCTGAACGACCGCATAATCGCGCGTAAAAACAGCATCGACGATGAGCTTTCCAAACCCCGGGATCGTGAATATCTGCTCCGTAAGAACCGCGCCTGCGAGCAATTCGCCGAAAAGAAGGGCAGAGAGCGTAATGATCGGTAGGAGAGCATTGCGGAAAGAGTGGCTGAGAATGACCTGCCAGTTCGATAGTCCCTTTGCGCGCGCTGTACGGATGTAATCGGATTTCATGACCGAAAGCATGGCGGAACGTGTGTGGCGCATCAGCGTTGCGGCCAGAGCGTTGCCCAGCACGAAAGACGGCATGATCATCGTCTGGATCGACCGGACCGGGTCGACAAATATCGACTCGTAGCCGGATGCAGGCAACCAGCCAAGCTGCACCGACACCAGAAGGATCAGCATGATGCCGAGCCAGAAGTTTGGGATCGAAAGCCCCGATAAAGCGACAATGTTGGATACGTAGTCGATCCAGGTGTTCTGCTTCACGGCGGCCAGGATGCCGATCGGCACGCCGATCACCAGCGCAAAAAACATGGACATCACAGCAAGCTGGATGGTTACAGGCAATTTCTGCCCAATCAGTTCAAGCACCGGCTGGTTTGTTCTGAGAGAAATCCCGAAATCGCCCTGTACGACGGAGCCGAGCCAGTAGAAATACTGATAGATAACGGGATCGTTCATTCGGTATTTTTCACGCAGCAGTTCGATGACCGCTGGATCGCGCTCTTCGCCCGCCATGGCCAAAATAGGGTCCCCGGGCAGAAGTTTCTGGAGTGAAAAAACAAAAATCGAGATGATGAGCAGTGTCGGTATCGCTACCAGAAGCCGCTTGCCGATGTAGATATGCATGGAACTGATCCTTGTGGCCCAACCTTGGCCGCAGCCGGTCGTCCGACGCAGTCAAAACTGCGCCGGATCGTCATGTCAGCGAATTAGGAGCCTTTTTTCACGCCGGTCAGACGGATCATCCCGTCAGCCGAAGGCGTGAATCCAGTGACGGATTTCGATGTCGCGTAAAGATAGGCCTGATGACCGAGATAGATCAGGGGCAGATCTTCATCGAGGATCTTGGTCGCGGCATCATATTTTTCCTTGCGCACGCCATTGTCTGTCGACGCACGTGCTTCGTTCAAAAGCTTGTCGACCGCGGGATTGCAATATTTCGTATCGTTGATGCCGCCCTTGCATGTTACGAACTGATGGATGTTCCCATCAGGGTCGGAACGACCCGACCAGTCAGAACGCGACAGAACGTAGTTGCCGGCAGTCTGCTCCGAAAGCAGTGTCGCAAACTCCGTTGCCTTCAACTTCACATCAAAACCCGCTTCCGCCGCCATCGCCTGGATGACCTGCATCATCTGCGTCTGCGTCGTGTTGTTGGCATGCTGCAATTCAATTTCGAAGCGATCATAACCGGCTTCCTTCATGAGCGACTTGGCCTTTTCGACATCGCGTGCCGGAACTGGAACATCCTTGTTGTACCAGGGGCTTGTCGGCGGCCATGCCTGATTGCCAGCCATGGCTGTGCCTTCAAACACCACCTGATTGATCGCTTCGCGATCGATCGAAAGCGAGAAGGCCTGTCTTAGCCGCTTGTCCTTCCCAAAGGGATTATCGGCCTTCGGTCCATTCCCGATGTTCGCATACATTGCCATGTAGCCCGGACCAACGATTTCACCATAGGTGAGCTTTCCATCTTCCTTGACGGAAGCGACATCGGATGCTGAGATGCGTTCGGCCATATCGAGGTCGCCTGCGCGCAAGTTTGCGAGGCGAACGGTCGTGTCTGGAATGGGCAGGAACGTCACCTTGTCGAGGAAGATGTTCTCCTTGTTCCAGTAGTCGGCAAATTTCTCCAGAACAATGCGATCCTGCTGGATACGCTCGACGAATTTGAACGGACCCGAGCAAACTGGTTTTGAACCGAAGTTGGCACCAAGTTCCTTGCCTGCGGTGGGCGAAATCATCATGCCGGCACGGTCGGAGAGTTGGGCCAGGAGGCTTGCGTCAGGGCTCTTCAGCGTGAACTTGATCTGGTATTCGCCGGTCGCCTCTACCTTGGCGACCGAAGCAAGCTCGCTCTTGCGCCGAGATTCCGGCAAGGTCATGTAACGATCAATGTTGTAGACTGCCGCTTCAGCGTTGAAGGGTGTGCCGTCGTGGAAAACAGCCCCCTTTCGCAAATCCATGGTTAAGGTGCCACCATTGTCGCCCCATGCCCATGCCGTTGCCAGCTGCGGAATGACCGAGAGATTGTTGTCGAGATCAACCAGCTTGTCGCAAAGGCTGGTATAGACAATGCGCCCGACAAAGGTGCGGGACTGGGCGGGATCGAGTACATCCGCATCATCCTGCAGACCGATGCGCAGCTCGGCTGACAATGCCGAAGATGCCATCAGTCCGGTGGCCAGCGCATAGGCAGAAAATTTTGCAAGTCTTTTCATATCGTTCTTCCTCTGGTGATTTTTCGTCAAAGCTGCCGGCTTTCCGGTTCTTGCTTTTGCGGACTGAACGTCCGTCGCCATGCGCTCACACATCTCCTTTGGTTGAAAATGGCTGATCGAGATGATCCATCGACGTTTGCCGGATCAGACGCTCCTGCAATGTCAGCAAATGATTGCGCATCGCCTCGCCTGCCTTTGCAGGATCACGTGCCTCGATGGCATCGATAATCTCCGCATGTTGATCACGCGATTCCTTCAGCGTCCTGTCTGCGCGGCGCGCCCTTTCGCGGACCGCCTGCCAGACAGGGTCCTGGCGAACACGATTGACGACATCAAAAAGTGACAGGAAAAGCTGGTTGCCGGCGCTTTGGGCGATCAGTCTATGCAAAGAGCCATCCCAGAGCTCCCGCCAGTCGGCATCTGTCCGCTCATAAATTTTGGCGCAGGTTTCACGCATCCTGCCGATGTCAGCTGGTTTGGCCCGCATGGCTGCAAGTTGTGCCAGTTGCGGCTCCAGCCGCAGGCGCACCTCCATGATTTCCATGAAATTGGTTCCGGCGACCAGACTGGCTGCGTGATCGCTCCAGCTGTCCGGTCGCTGCCCGAGAAACGTCCCTGCGCCTTGCTTGCGCCAGATGAGCCCTTCGGCCTCCAGAACCTCAAAGGCACGGCGAATTTCCCGTCTACCGACACCAAGGCGCTCAGAAAGTGTTCGTTCCGTCGGTAATTTTCCGTCACGGCCAAAGGCACTGACAGCAATCAGTTCGCGTAATCTTTCCAACGCGTAGTTTGAGTTCTCTGAGTGACTATTTTCAGGATTTTCAGACAATGGTTCGAACCAATTCGATATTGGTTCAGTGAATTCCGAATCTGCGCGGTCGTCAAGCACATAAATTCACCATGAATTATTTTTGTGCAGCACGCTCTTTACAGACGCTAGCGAGAGGGAAATATAATCGAGCTCTTGCAAAGTTTTCTGCCAGATGCCAATCCCGCGAAATAGACCTAAGAGAGCGGAGAACCCACGTGAAAAACCTCTTGATCTCGTGGCAATTCTGGGCGCTGTTATCAGCAGGTTTTGCAGCACTTACCGCCGTCTTTGCAAAAATCGGGGTGGAAAACGTCAATTCTGATTTCGCAACCCTTGTCCGGACAGTGGTCATTCTTCTCGCGGCAGGACTGATGGTTTACCTTACCGGAAACTGGCAACAGCCGAGCGAAATCTCGCCGAAGACATGGCTTTTCCTGATATTGTCAGGTCTCGCGACGGGTGCGTCATGGATATGCTATTTCCGTGCGATGAAACTCGGGGATGCGGCACGGGTAGCCCCGATCGACAAACTCAGCGTCGTGTTTGTCGCTGTCTTCGCCGTGTTGTTCCTCGGAGAAAAGCTGTCCCTGCCGAACTGGCTGGGTGTTATCCTGATTGCTTGTGGGGCCGTTCTTGTCGCCTACAGAGGCTGACCAGTCAGGGACTATAGTCTTGTTCCAAAGTCAGAAGTTCAGCGCACTCAAGCTCTGATTGAATGAACGTATCCTAGTCCGTTCTGGAGCGGATGCCGGGCTAACCCGGCATCACAGAATGTAACGCCACGCGGGCGTCCTTTTGTGGGCAGCCGTCAGCCACGTTCTGCCGCGATCTTGTCAAGACCGCGCTTGACCCCGGCAAACAACTCATCAAGCTGTTCCACAGTGATAATGATTGGCGGGCAGAAGCAGATGGCTTCACCGATTGGCCGGGTAATCACTCCTTCCGATTCGATTGCAGCGGCGATGGCGAGCGTCGTATCTCCCGCCTTAAACCCCTCCCAAGGCTTGATCTCAAGCGCACCAAGCAGCCCAACGCCACGTGAAGAATGGACGAGTGGATGCTCGGCGAGCGCCTTGAGGTAGCCCAGGAACAGTCCCTCCAGTCGAGCAACGTTACCGACCAGGTCACGCTCCTGAATGATCTTCAGGTTTTCCAGTCCGACTGCCGTCGCGACCGGATGCCCGGACGCCGTGAAACCGTGACCGAAGGAACCGATGCGATCAGACTCGTCTGCAATCGGCTGATAGAAATTGTCGTTCATGATGATCGCCGAAAGCGGCATGTAAGACGACGATATCTGCTTGGAAACCACAAGCACATCCGGGTTTATACCGTAAGTTTCGCAGGCAAACATTTTCCCGGTGCGTCCAAACCCGCAAATGACTTCGTCAACGACAAGGAGGATGTCGTATTTCTTGAGGATTGCCTGCACACCCGCCCAGTACCCCTCAGGCGGCACAAGAACACCGCCTGCGCCCATGACCGGCTCCCCCCAGAAAGCGGCAATTGTTTCCGGACCTTCACTGATGATCAGGTCCTCCAGCTCTTTCAGGATGCGTGCGGTGAACTCCGCCTCGCTCTCACCATCCTTGCCAAAATGCACATAGGAGGGGCAGGCGGTATGCAACATCCGGTCCAGTGGCAGATCGAAGCTCTCGTGGTTGCGCGGCAGCCCGGTGATTGATGCCGAGGCGATGGTGACACCGTGATAACCCTTGATGCGACCGATGATCTTTTTCTTGTCCTTGTTGCCGAGCGCATTGGACCGGTACCATACCATCTTTGCAACGAGATCGTTTGCTTCAGACCCGGACGAGGTGAAATGCACCTTCGACATAGGGACAGGCGCGAGCTTGATCAGCATTTCCGCCAGATCGACCGAAGGGCCATGGGTCTTATAGGAAAAGGTGTGATAGTAGGGGAGCTTCTGCATCTGCTTGGTTGCAGCTTCGACAAGACGCTTTTCACCAAAGCCGAGTGCAACAGACCAAAGGCCCGCCATCGCCTCGATGTAGCGCTTGCCATTGTTGTCGGTGACATAGATGCCCTCACCACTCTCAATGACAAGGCCGCCCGTCTTCTCGAACTTCCGCAGATTGACGTTCGGATGCATCTGGTAGGCGATATCGCGTCCCTCGACGGAATTCGGCAGGATTGTCATCGGTAAAAGCTCCATTGCAGCTTGATTGATACGTGAAATGAGGCGTCAGACGTGCTGGCCGCCATTGATGTGGATCTCGGCACCATTGATGTAGGTCGATTGGTCCGAACAAAGGAAATAGATCGTCTGGGCGACCTCGGTGGTTGTTCCAAGCCGCCCCATCGGCACTTGTGCCTCAACCAATTCCGCAGTCCCGGGTGACAGGATAGCGGTATTGATCTCACCCGGTGCTATGGCGTTTGCACGCACGCCGCGCGGACCGAATTCGTGTGCCAGTTCGCGCGTCAGGGCCGCCAGCGCTGCCTTCGACGTCGCATAAGCAACGCCGGCAAAGGGATGTACTTTTGAGCCGACGATGGACGTAACATTGACGATCGAGCCCCTTGCCGCCTCAAGTTCCGGCAAAAGCGCACGCGCCAGAAGTGCTGTCGAAACAAGATTGACGTTGAGAACCCTTGTCCAGACTTCTGCGGTGGTAGACATAACGCCGAGGCGGCTACCGCCTTCGCCCTTCGGCGAGATGCCGGCATTGTTCACAAGGGCCGCCAGCTTTCCATCAGGCAATCGCGAGCGCACGGCATCTGCAAGATCATCGATCGCGGACAGGTCCTCCAGATCAGCCTGAATATGGCTCTCGCGCGCAGCCGGCCATCGGCACTCCTCAGAAAAGGGCTGCCGTGAGACTGTCAGAATTCGCCATCCTTTTTCCTGGAAGAGCTTGACGGTGGCGTGCCCTATTCCCCGGCTGGCGCCGGTAAGCAGCATGTAGGGGACGGCCATATAAGACTCCTGTGCCACGCGGCTCCTTCGGACCCGCATTCATCCGCCATGTTAGAGCGTCAAAAATGGCTGACAAGCGGTTTTTCCAACGTCGCGGCAACATCATCAGTCTGCGGGCTAATCCCATTTGATGCCCCTCTTTCATCCGAACGGAATATTTGAGGCGCTCCGTTTGCCCATAGAATGAAAGTGCCCGATTTTGTCACTTGTATTGGGAGGGGACAGTGCGCATCGACATCATCGATACCGTAAGCGGTTTCAACGCCATCAGGGAAAACTGGGATCAGGTGTTCATGGCGGACCCACACGCCCAGCACTTCCTCTCCTGGTACTGGCTGGAAGATTACATGTTGCGCCGCAAGCGCTGGTTTATTCTGGCACTCCGCGAGAGGCCGGAGGGTTCCCCGTACGTGGCATTTCTTCCACTACGTGTTCTGACCGAACCAGATAAAAAGACGGGTCGATATTACGACACCATCGTGATGGCCGGGAACGCTGCGGCTGATTATGCTGGTTTCATCACCCATCCCGAATATGAGCATCATGCAGTTGCCGGTTTCTGTTCCTATCTCAAGCAGCAAAACTGGACAGACCTCAAACTTGATTACATCGCCGGTCCGCCTGAGCGCCGGCAGGCAATGATCCACGCGCTTCAGGGACCGCTTGTCATGTTCCGCGACAGCACCCCGAAAAACGCCTACAATATCGACAATAGTATTTGCCCTGTCGTGACGCTGCCCGAAGACTTCGATGCCTATCTCGACACAAGCATGAGCAGCCAGACACGCCAGAAACTGCGGCGTTTCCTTCGAAAAATCGAGAGTGACGACGAGTACAGGATTACCTTTGCGACAGCGGATACCATCAAGCGAGACATGGATATTCTGTTCCACTTCTGGCGAATTCGCTGGGCACCGCACAAAGGTAAGGAACGAACTGAACTTCTGATCGGCGCAACGCGACAGATGCTGATGGACTGTTTTCACCGAGGTAACCTTGAAGTACCCGTACTTTGGGTTGGCGATCGGCCGCTCGGCGCACTTGCAAACATCATCGATCGACAAAAGCTGTCCATCCTTTTCTATATCACCGGACGTGATGAGGAGTGGAAGACACCCTCCCCTGGTCTTGTGCTGCATGGCCACTGCATTCGTCGCGCCATACAAGCGGGTTTCAAGACCTACGATTTCCTGCGCGGCAACGAACCTTACAAATACTTCTTCGGCCCGGAGGAGCGCCAGCTTTCCTGCACGCATTTCCGCACGCGCTCGGGTGAAAACCTTGGTGATCGACTGCATCCACGCAGCATACGGTTTGTCTATGAGGAAGCCCTCAAGCTTTACAAATCGGGTGCCAAGGCGAAGGCAAGTGTCGCCTTTTCCCAGGTACTCCACGCGACACCAGACCATGGCGGGGCGCAATTTGGCTTGGCAAAGCTGATGTTCGACAGAGGCGATTTCCGCGAAGCGGAAATCGCTTTCACATCGCTCCTCGCAAGCAGCGATGATCCAGTCATGTTGTGGCTCCGTATCGGAGAGACGCGTCTTGCCCAAAGCCATCACAACGAGGCGGCAGAAGCGTTCCGTCAGGTCATCAATCGCGCACCATTCCACCGCGAGGCCCTTTACAAGTGCGCCATCGCCTTGATCGCTGCAGGACGATCGATGGAGGGAGCCGAAATTCTCGACCGCCTGCAACACTATCATTCCGACGATGCCGCAAATCTCGAATATGCGGAGAAGGCGCGCGCAGCACTTGCCCGTCTGGACCTCAGCAAAAAAGCTGTGCCGGTTCCAGCCGAGTTGATTGCCATGGCGGAAAAACCGAAGAGATCAGGTAAGCGCTGGCAGGCGCCAAAGATTTTGCATTGAGAATAATGCCCTGTAAGGTCCATCGTAGCACGACACGTCTTAGGGTCGTCGTGACGCCATGGAAACCAGCAAGGCATTATTATGTTTCTGACGAACAAGGACTTGATCGATCTCGTGGACTTTCGTCGCGAGCTGCACCGTTTCCCGGAAATTTCAGGAGGAGAAAAGGAAACGGCGATCCGCATCCGCCGTTTTCTGGAAAGAGCAGCGCCTGATCAAGTTCTTGCTGACCTTGGAGGTCACGGCGTGGCGGCCGTCTACGATAGCGGACGATCCGGCCCGTCCATTCTGATCCGCTCCGAACTCGATGCCCTGCCCATCGAGGAAAAGACTGGTGTCGCCTATAGCTCCACCATAAACGGCCGCGGGCATCTTTGTGGCCATGACGGCCATTCGACAATTCTGACCGCCCTTGCTCTTGGCCTTTCACGGACCCCTCCTGAAACAGGCCGGGTAATCCTGCTTTTCCAACCGGCAGAGGAAACAGGGGCCGGCGCTGCAGCGGTTCTCGCCGATCCCCGATTTTCCGAGATCAAACCCGACTTCTCTTTCTCGCTCCACAATCTGCCGGGGCTGCCCCTCGGCCATGTCAGCCTCATCGATGGACCTGTGAATTGCGCATCGAGAGGCCTTAAAATCAGATTGTCGGGAAAGACCGCACACGCCTCGATGCCGGAGTACGGCATCTCGCCGATGCGGGCTATATCGCAGTTGATGCCGGCCCTGACCGAACTTGGTTCAGGCCATCCCTCGCAGCCGGATTTTTCGATGGTGACTGTCACGCATGCTTCAATGGGCGAGGCAGCTTTTGGCATATCACCGGCTGACGCAGAAATCTGGGTGACCTTGCGGACTTTGACCGATGACAGAATGGCGGCGCTTTGTGCAGATGCAGAAGCGTTGGCACACAAGGTTGCGGCGAGCGAAAACCTTTCACTTGAAATGGCTTACGACGACATATTCCTGTATTGCGACAACGCTCCGGACGCCGTGTCTCACCTCATCCAGGCTCTGGACGATGAGAAAATCACTCGGGGTACAGAAGGATTGCCAATGCGTGGCTCGGAGGATTTCGGGCGGTTCCGATCAGTATCTTCATCCGCCATGTTTTTCCTCGGCGCGGGCATGAATTCAGCCAGCCTGCACAATCCCGACTACGATTTTCCCGACGAATTGATCGAGATTGGTGCACGCATTTTCATGCGTACGATCCGCAACCTCACCGATAGACAGTGAGTAACCTGGCAGGCTTTGCCAGTGCAGAAGCCGCCATTCATTCCGCAACCACGATCAACCGCCGCCCTGCGGACCGCCCTTGGGATTTGCGGCACGCACCGCAGCTAGTCCCTTGATTGCATCCTGGTTGCCGGTAGACGCGACACTTTCGAAAATCTGGGTCGCATCAGCGTAACGCCGCATGGCGAGGTAGGAATAACCACGTATCACCATCAAGTCGCTCCGCTCATCGACAAGTCTGGCGCGCTGGTCAAGCAAGAGGAGCGTTTCTGCGTAACGGCGTGATTGAAATGCAGCGAGCGCCCTTTCTGCCAGAATTGCCACCTGCAATTCGGCCGCCTTTGAGTGATCCAGCGTCGACCTCGTTGCAGACACCGCCGCGTTGTCGGTCAGCCCCATGCGCAGATATGCGAGGCTCTGGCCGTATGCTGCATCACTGCGCACCGTGGATTGTCCGCCGGCAATCGCGGAATCGAACGCTTTCAAAGCCTCGGCCGGTCTATTTGATTCCATCAGGCACCAACCGAGATCAAGTGCCTGCTGGGCTGAAAGTCTTTGCGGATCCGGATAAACCGAGCAGGAGCGAGCACGCGGAACCTGCGCAGAAACACGCGCCTGCCTGCGCGGTGCGTCCTGTGTCACCCGGCCGGCGGCGGGTGGGTTGTAGGCAATGGGTACGTCCCCATGAGCGACCGTCTGTGCCGGTACCTGCGTCTGAGGCACCATCGTCTGTGACGGGGCGACAGAGACCGGAACGGACGGCTCGACTGTCCGTACTGTTCCGATATCGGCGATGCGTTGTGACTGGCTTGCCCACTGCTGCTGCAGGCTTCTGAGTGCAGCAAGATTGCGCAGATCATGATAACTGAGTGCCAGACCATATGCCGAAGGCTCGTCATCCGGTTTCCAGCCAAGCGCCGTGGAGAACCATTGCAGCGCGAGCGGCGTCTGCCGGAAGGCACGCGAATACCAGCCAAATTGCTGTGCAGTCGCTGCGTCTTTTTCTGCCATTGTTTCAGCGGCGATACGTTGCAGGACGTCGGCAGGGAGAACGAGTGGAGGTTCCAGCGCCAGGAGATTGGCGGTTGCCGCCAGGTAAGTCGCATGTGCATCATCCGAAGACCCACGCCACTTATACATGACATCTTCTGCTTCGCGAGGTTCATTGCGATCGATCAAGGTGAGCGCGAGCCCCTGTGAGGCAGAGGCCGTATCTTCTTCTTCGCGCGCACGACGGAACCATTTCTCTGCCTCCGGCAAATTCTTTTGGCGGATTTGGTACCAACCAAGCAGCAGGGCGTCACTCGCCAACTTGTCAGTTTCAGCAAGGCGCTCAAGCCGCATGAGATAGGCGGACGGAACGGTGACCGGTGCACTCGCCATCCTCGTGTCGGTTTCCTCCTTCGTCACGGGCTCGCCTGCCTTCGCGACGAACTGTCGTGCAAGGTCGTTTTTGACCGGTTCGAACTCGAGCTGTCCGTCTGCACCGGCCTTCTCCGTGGAGAGAAGGTCTTCCATCATGTCTATGGGCAGCAAGGTCGACGCCTTCTGGATCGTCGCAAGACGATCACTGCCGGTCGTGCAATTGTTCAAGACGTAGAGATAGGCGTCGCGTGCTCTGGCTGTCCTCTCGGTACTGGCAAAGGCTTCGGCGACACGCCAGAGGACATCGACCTCTCCGCATGTCAGCAGGCTTGGATTGGAAGCAGCCGTATCCACCACAACCGCGTATTGCTTGAGATCGGATGCATTGACAAGACGTTGCCGCGCTTCGGCAAGAGCCAGCATGTCGCTCAGATTGCTCGGAGGCTGCCAGCCTGGTTCTGCCTGCTGCCTATCCGCTATGGCCTTGCGTACCTCTGCATATCGGCCGTTGGCATAGAGCTGCCACATTGCATCAAGCTGCGCGTCGCCGTTTTCGGGGATGGCAAGAGGATCGGACGGTGGTGTCCAGTTGGGATAGAGGATGCGCAGACGCGCAATTTCAGCCTGCAATCGTTGAGTATCGCCTTTCGCCGCAAAGTAGCGCAATGCGCTCAGATCGACATCAGGATTTTGCCCTGATGGCGCGGCCTGACCGTTCTGAGCCGTCACGGCTTCGGCTGGATTCTGTTGCGATCGCTCGCCCTGTCGGGATTGTTGGGGCGCCGTTGCAGGAACGGTAACCGGCGGCGTTGCCTGCGCCAGTTCACGGCTCCTCAGGAATGAATTGATATCGGCCGGATTGGCCGTCGTGGAAGACGTACGCTGCGCCCGATTGCCGTCGTTGACCGCTCCCGTGTGCACATCGGAAACCCGGCCCAATATCTCGTCACGCCAATGGAAGGCGGAAAGCGCCACCAGAGCGAGAATAAGAGCCGAAGTCGAAAGGGGTTTGTTCATCGGCACGCCCCGTTTTTCGTCGACAGATACGACAAAGCCAGAAGATGCAATGTCGAAGGATAATAAAGGGTTGGCTTAAAGTTCTTCATGTCTTCAGCCACGGGATTTCCACTGGCCGCACACTCGGCGAGCCCCACGATGATGCGATAGCCAGGGTCGGCCAACACATCTTTTGCATCACCGCTTTTCAAATCAAATGTACCCGCAACCCCGCCGTCAGACGCCATTCCCTTGCCTAACCTTGCCAGAAGCGCGGAAGAACCTTGCTGCGCGCGCACGAGATAAAGCGGGATACGGACGGCATTATAACCGAACTCAGCCGGAAAGGCCTTAGCGGGCTGCGGTTTTGTCTTCACGGAGACCCAGTCCGCGGGGAGGTTGCGCGGGCCGAACGCGAACGCGTCGATCTGGGCCAACCCTTCGTCAGTCAGCCCTTGCCAGAGTGGTGAGGGCGAGACGACGTTTAGGACGGGGAAAGCCTCAAAGATCAGATAGGACGGATTGACGACAGGTCCATCGCTACGATCGTCAGCCCCGAAACCACTGACTGCGGGAAGGAGCAAGGTTTTTCCGCCGTATTGTACCACCGCATTTTTCAGGATTGCTGACGCAATAGCCGCAGAAGCCTGAGCGTAATCAAGCCGGTCCCACTGGCCCGCGGCAAGCGCCAGAGCATAAGCAATCAGGATGTCCCCATCCGTCGCGTTATTGATGTCACTGACGTGAGGTTTGGCATTTGGATCCCACTTCCAGGCGGCAAGACCATCGTTGCGGACGAGAAGCTCTGTGCGTGTGAAACTCCAGATCAGTTCGAAATCGGCCATGTTGTCTGCGAGAACGGCGAGCCACATGCCGTAGCCCTGGCCTTCGCTATGGCTGATGTTGCCATTTCCCGTGTCCAGAATGCGGCCACCCGGATCGAGGAAGGCACCCTTATAAGCAGCCCATGCCTGCGAATCTATCGAAGCAGCTCTGGCCACTCCAGTGAGTGGCATAAAAAGCGAAAAGGACAACGGCAACACAATCAGCAGCCTGACGAGCAAAACCTTTATCATCGCTTTCGCCCCATCAGCCGCAACATCGAGAACGTTGCGATCCCAAGGATCGTTACAAAGCCAATGAAGGCCAACGAATAGGAGAAGACGTTTGAAGAAAGCCAGTTGGCAGCAATAAGCCTCCAGTTCCAGATCGAAAATGGCTGCCTGATATCCATATGAGGACGCTCGACCTCGACCGTCTCGATATTGTCGGCATTTCCATCGTAAGCGGCAACACGGCCCGAAACCTGCCGCCAACGATCCTCATGTGTCATGGCCGAGACACCTTCACGAAGCTCGGTGGCAGTCGGGGCTGTCGCCAGCGTCCAGACCCCCTCGCCCGAAGGGCTTAGCCCCTGTGCCAGCATAAACGAAACATTGTCCGGCGGCGAATAAGACTGTTCAGCCGATGGCAGGAAACGCAACGTATCCGAACTGAGATCGAAATTCCGTTTCAGCCATTCTTCGAGGGACGACACCTGCCCTTGCCAAATTCCTCCATCCACGCGCTCACGCCATTGGTCGAAAAGGACATTCTGGTTTTGGGCTGGGGCCTGTGCCGTAGTCCCGGTTTTCCACGCCACCTGACTTGTTGGCGCTAAGTTGAACTGACTTATCAGAGCCTGCGGAAGTTGAGAGATCATGCCGACAAATAACGCGTCACGGTCACCGATCACCATCGGAGACGCCACGGTCTCAATTTCCATCGGTCGTCCGGAGGCAACTGCAATTCGACTGACCAGCGTTGCCGCCGCCGACATGGTATCGGCCTCGAAGCGATCGAGGGAAACAGCAACCGGGTCCTCGCCTCTCGGATAAGGCCTGCCAGTACCGGCCATCGCCGCCAGATCTGGCTTGCGCCCAACGCGCGCATAATCTGGAATATGCATTTCGGAGGTATCAAACAACGCAAAACGCGGGGTTGGACTGGTCGTCGCACCAGGCGCACAAGCCTGATCCTCAGCCGTCATAAGGACAGCCTCAAGGGTGACCCGGTTCGGTCCGGGCTGAAAATGCCGCATCGTCACCTTGATCGGCAAATGCCTGAAAATCCCGCCGCCATTGTTGGAAATCGGCACGGTCGAGGCGATATTGCCATTGACGTAAATGTCGATATGGCTGCCCGGAAGCACCTTCGAGGAGTAGGCAGCGTCCAGCAGCAACGATGCTTCTCCGTAGGCGGAAGCATAAAAGTCAGCCGGCATCCCGATATAGAAGTCTGTCCGGAAGCGGCGACCGGCGAACTCGCTGCTTTGCAGCCCGAGTTCAGAAAGCGGGATGCGCCGATCAGACAGGACAAGAGGAACATCCGGAGCATGCCAGGCTTTTGTCGCAAGTGTCGCGCGTTGTGTTCCTGGAGCACGCACCATCGGCGTGAAAAGGGTTTCGATGGCTGAATCGACCGCCTGAAGTGTCGGACCCGAAACGAGCAAAGGAGAGAGATTATCGACGACGCCGTTCTCAAAGTCCGCGAAGGCTGCTGTGAACGCCTCTGGAGGCAGGTTTTTGCTAATAGCCGCAAGTTCGCGTGCAGTGCCAACCAGAACGACAAGCGTTCCGGCCTTTCGCTCCAGCGGCAACGTCGACACGATCCGAATATTCTGGTTTGGCATCTGCGTTCTTAACGCCAGCGCCTGCGAAAGCCTCAAAAGCGAACTCGCAAAGGCCGGGTTTGCCAGGCCCGGAGCAACGATCTCGATCGATGTCGCCGCATTCTCGTCCAGGCCCGTCGCCTGAATATCGTCAAGGTTTGTAAATCGGCCTGAGACGTTGGAATTAAAGTCGATGTAGGTTTTTGCAGGATCGATCTCGGTCCAGAGATCGTAAGTTGACTGGATGGTGCAATCGGTTCGATGTCGTTGTTCGGCTCCGAGCGTCAGGATATTCGCACCCGTCTGCAAAACGCCTTGAGGGATTTTTAGAGAAACAGTTCCCTCGACATCTGGGGCCTCTATCTTAACGGCTTCAAGCGGCACGTTGTTCAAGCTGAGCTGAAGCGTAGAGCTTTCCGGCGCAACCACGACGGCGTTCTGGTAACCGATGTTCAGTGAAACCGCAGCGTTCACCTGCTCCGGTGTCAGATAAAAACTCCACTGCCGCTGATCCATCTCGCCCGACAGCGTAAGCTTTTCGTAGGGCAAGACATAGCGGCGAGTGTCTCCGCCTTGCTCAACCTTTACCGTGGCGGGGGTCGATACCGCCGGTGGAATGGGTGCGGGCAATGGAGATTGCGACCGAACCTGCGGTGGCTGGACCGGCTGGGGGGCCACGGGTTGGACGACTGGCGGCACTGCGATCGGGGGCTGAACCGGAGAAGGTGGACGCGAAGGAACGGGCGCGGGCGAAGAACCTGCAGGCCTTTCAGGTGACATGTCAAACGGGGACGACTGCGCAAAAGCACAGCTTGCAATGAGGCTCCAGAACAATCCCGCGGAGAGGTACCGTCTGATCATTTCGACGCTCCGGCTGATTTTGCTGGAGCTGGCGCTGGGGTTTCCGGTTTCATGGCCCGCACCAGGTAATACAGGCCGCGCTGCGTCTGGAAGAGCGCAATTGCCAGGAAGATCGCGGTGCCGCGAATTAGACCGGGATTTTTGCGGCGAACCCGCTGAAACTCGCTCCACTGTTCCGAGTTGGCGAAAATGAGATCTGCGATAAGCCGGTGATCGATTGCCCGTTGTGGCGAGAACGTGCAGCCAATGGAAACGAAACCATCGCCCTTTGTGCTACGAACGATGTTGATTGGCATCGTTTCGGGAACACCCTCGCTGTGCGGCTTCACGCGGATAACACCTGCCGTCCCCTTCTCGATCGGTCTGAGGCCACTTTCGAAAAGATTGACCAGCATGCCGTGAACTGAAACGTTTTCGACAGAGGCGGGTATCCAGCGCTCGTCGTCACCAAGCTGGATCTCGCAACGGCGCTTGACGGTGATACGCCGGGAGGCCGACTTTTCGCCACGCTCGGATACGACGCCAAGCGCGCATCCGGCAAAGATGAGATTGAGGAGGTTCCAGCCACCGACGACCAGCGTAACGTCAGCCTTGTAGGGCTCGCTATAGATACGCCAGATCGCAAAGAGCATGGCAATCACCAGAACGCCAAAGATCACAAAGAAGGGACGGCTGATTTCCGACAATCTTGCAGTCGCGATGGATTCGTCCTTGGCAGTGACCTTGAAGGTTGGCTTGCCGGGGTTGAAAATCACAGAGACAACAGCGGGCAGCAAATGCACCGTCTGAACATACTCGTACAGCTCAGAAATCCATGGCCAGCGGAAACTGCCGTAGAGGTAGTTCTGCATCATCAGGTTTACGAGCATATAGGCCGCGGTATAGGCCAGAAACTCGCCGCCGGACGCCACGAAAATCTGGAGGTCGAAGAAAAGGTAGAAAAGTGGTGCGAACAGAAAGATCGTCCGCGGAAAAGGGAAAAGCCAAAAGAGCGTCGAGGACATGTAGCACAAGCGCTGCGTCAGCGAGAGGCCACGCCGTAACAGCGGCTGGCGGAAGATCAGGATCTGCATCATACCCTGTGCCCACCGGCTGCGCTGGCCAATGAAGCTTGCGAAAGTCGCCGGTTGCAAACCGGCAATCAGCGGCTTGTCGACATAAACGCTGTTCCACTTACGGGAGTGGAGTGCGAGCGCCGTCTCGCAATCTTCGGTGATGCTGACGCCACTGAATCCGTCGGTATCCTGAAGCGCTTCACGGCGCAACACGGCGGCAGAGCCGCAGAAGAATGCGCCGTTCCATTTGTCGAGCCCACGCTGGATGATGCCGTAGAACATCTCGTTTTCGCTCGGCATCGTCTCGAAGGTGCGAAGATTTCGCTCGATCGGATCGGGATTGACGAAGAAATGCGGCGTCTGCACGAGAAACAGACGCGGGTCTTCCTCGAAATAGCCAACCGTCTCCAGCAGAAAGTCCCTTGCGGGCGCATGGTCGGCATCGAACACGGTGATCAACTCACCCGTCGAGTGCTCGAGCCCGTTGTTCAGATTACCGGCTTTGGCATGGACGTTACGTTCACGGGTAAGATAACGAACGTCGAGATCCTCGCAAAGCTTCTTCAATTCGTCGTGGCGGCGCTGTGCTGCCTGCGCATCGGGAATGCTAGTTGCATTGCGCTTCTGAACCGTACCGCCGTCGTCCAGGAGCCAGACCGTGAACTTGTCAGCCGGATAGTCCATGTTCTTGGCGGCAGCCAGCGTATTGGCCAGAAGTTCGGCATCCTCGTTGTAGCTTGGCACGAACACATCAACAGTTGGGCGGTAATCGACCGAACCGGGACGCGTCTTGCGTGACGGCAAGGGCATCGACACAATGACAAGACTGAGACCCAGCATGACCACGCTATACATTTCAGCGAGGTAAAGCAGGAAGCCTGGGATGAAGTTCTCAAGCTGATTGACGGGCGGCAAGGTGCTGGTGGTGCGCCAGTAAACATAACGCAAAACGACCGCGGTGCCGAACCCCAGCGCGATCAGCCGCCAGGCGCCCTGACCGTTGAACGATTTTATCGTCGCAAGGAGCGCCAGCGAAATAGCCGTCGCCACGAGATGGGTTTGCAGGCTGACCGGCATCGTAATGATGGCCAGTACGCAAACCGAAACAAGCAACCAGACAACGATCGTAATGGCCTTGTTCATCCAGAGACTTTCCGTCGGTTTCCATAACCGGCATCTTTGCCCGGTTTTGTTTTGATGTTTGCCTGCGCGTTCTCAATCAAAATAGTCAAGGCTGTCCACATCCCGAACCTCCCGAACCGGGAGGGCAGGACGGGGAAGGAATGAACATCTGCTGTGAAGGCTGTTGGCTTCCGCTTGGCCTGGACCGTTCGGGCACCATGCCTGACGGCTGCCCCTGCGGACCCGCTATTGTTGGAGCCGGGATACTGACCTGAGACACCGGCGGCAGTGGTTGTTGCACTTCGGCTCTCGGTGGTGCACTAACGGCAACCGTACGACGCACGGGTGGCACCGTCGCGGTTACTTCCCCACCCGGACGCATCGGGACGTCATTGGTTTTCAATGGGTAGACCGGATTTCCCGGACGTCCCAGCCCTTCATTGACACGCTGAGGCGTTCCATACGGGTTCCAGCCTGGCGATGCATAAGCGCCCGTGATCGTGTAATTATACATCACGCTCAACAGATGCTCGACGCTTGCATTCGGCTCACAAAGTCGCAACCTCACCTTTATGCGACCGAGATTTCGGAAATCCTGCCGCATGTTTTCCGGCGAACGTATGTCTTGCCAGCCATAGAGGCAGACATCGGTGCCCCGACCGCTTCCTGCCGCATAAGAAAAGGCACCATAGCTGTTTTGCAGATAAGAGGCAGTCATGGCGATGTTCAGCCCGGGGAATTCCGAGCGGATCTCGCGCGACAATGACGACGTCCTAAAGCCGGCGAACCGGAGCGCGTCGCCACCCGTATCCTCGGATTTCTGCGGCCCGAAAAATTCCGCCTTGATGTAGTTCTGGCCCGGGGTCGTGGCGCTCGAGCGAAGGATGATCTTCTGCTCGGCCGCGTTGGAATAAGTGCGACCGATCACGGTTACGATCTCAGGCCCTCCAGGCGGCGGGAAAACAAGAGCCTCGGATGGCGAAAACATCTGCGCGCCTCCGAACGACCGAACGCCCGCAGGGGTATTGCAGCCCGAAAGAGCAGCAATGGAGAACAATACTAGAGCCGAGGCAGAAAATCTCACTGCCTTATTCCCCTTCATTCCCCCCAAGTCGCCCAGGTTAAAAGGAGACCGAATCAAACTTGACCAGACCATTTCTACGAAATACGTGAGGGGAAAGAATTAGCAATATCAAATTTATAGTTGCAATTTCGGACATCCCATGCGCCAAACTCGAATCGTCTTGATTGATCTTCATTGAGGAGAATGGAACCAAACCGCCGGACTGACGGTTGGCTCTATTGACGATCGGTAAATTTTCAGGTTGCGGCGCAATATTCCCCATGGTCTACTTGTCGACAGTTAAACCATTTTTAATTGACCGATTTCTTTATTTAACTTTTAAAACAGAGAGTTGAACCCATGACAGTCCAGTTTCCCAGTCTTGCGCAAGAGCTGGCCGCAGAGGTCAAGGCGTTGCGAAAATGGCTTGATGACGATGCTCTGCCTTTGTGGTGGGAGGTCGGCGCAGCCAAACCGGATGGCGGTTTTTACGAGCGTATCGGTCAGGATGCGAAACCGATATTTGCAGACAACAGGCGCGCACGCGTTCAGCCGCGTCAGGCCTATTGTTTCGCGGCTGCCGGACAAAAAGGCTGGAATGGCCCATGGCAGCAGGCGCTCAGCCATGGTCTTTCCTGGTTTGACGCGGTCTATCGCCTCGACAACGGCCTCTATGGCAACCTTGCCGACCAGACGGGTAAACTCATCGATCCTAGCTTCGATCTCTATAATCAGGCCTTTGCGCTGTTTGCGGCCGCACAGGCATCGGCGGCAATTCCCGATCGACGCGATGAGATGCGCGCTCGCGCGCTCGAAATTCTGACGATCCTGAAGCGCGACTACAAACATCCGGTCGCCGGTTTTGAGGAAGCCAATCCGCCACGCTCGCCGTTGTGCTCCAATCCCCACATGCATCTCTTCGAGGCCATGCTTGCCTGGGAAGCCGAAGACCCGACCGGTCCCTGGTCGCAACTGGCCGACGAGATCGGCAATCTTGCCATGCAGCGTTTCATCGATGCCGACAATGGCGGGCTTCGCGAATTCTTCGATCACGACTGGAAACCTTACCCAGGTGACAAGGGCCGGATCATGGAACCGGGCCACCAGTTCGAATGGGCATGGCTTCTGGTGCGCTGGGGTAGCCTGCGCGACAATGGCGAGGTGATCGCCAAGGCCAAGCGGATGTTCGGCATCGGCGAGGATCATGGCATCTGTGCACGCCGCAAAGTGGCGATCATGAGCCTCTACGACGACTTCTCTGTCCATGACGGGTTGGCAAGACTGTGGCCGCAGACCGAGTGGCTGAAGGCTGCCGTGCGGCTTGCGAGCATCACCACGGGCGAAGAACGCCAGCGTTACCTTGCCTCCGGCATTCGTGCCATCGGCGCGTTGCAGCCCTTCCTTGACACTCCGGTCAAGGGGTTGTGGTTCGACAAGTGGCCGGCCGACAAGCCGATGATCGACGAGCCGGCACCGGCAAGCACCTTCTATCATATCGCATGCGCCATCTACGAGGCCGAAGACGTCCTCGCAGCCAGCGTTTAATAAAAAGCGGCGCCCCCGGGGCCAATCAATATTGGGGACTTGACCCTAAATCACTACCGATCAGCCGGGAAACCGGACGAGATTGTTGGAAATCACGATGGGTAGCGTTAAAGACATAGAGCACCGTGCATCCCTGCGGATGCACGGTTTTTTGCTCTAAGGGGCGCCGAAACTGCAATGATCAGTTGACGCGCGGTGGGCGAACCACACGCCATTCCGGCCTGCCGAGATTGTGCGGCCACGGATGCACTTCCTTGTCATTGAAGTAGACGACCTGCTCAAGTTTCGGAAAATCGGCCTGCTTCAACGTTACGTCATTCATCCACGGGCGAACGTAGAGGTCGCTACCCTCATAGCCCAACTCGGCGACCCAGATCGACTTATTGAAGGTTTCGACAAGCCCGTAACCCTTGCGAAGAAGATCGGCAAACTTCTGTGGTCCGCCATACTCGATCTTGTCGTAACCCTCGAGACCAAACACAGACAGGCCAACCAGATCGGTGTAGTTGTCTCCAGGGTAATAGGCCCGCAAGCCCTCCATCCCTTTCGGCGACCACATGGCCCTGACGCCCGGCACCGCCTTGCGGGCGATGTCGACCATACGTCGGTATGCGGTGATGTAGTCTTGCGGATTCCAGCCTGACCAAGAGAACCGTCCAGACGTATCCTCCATTTCCTGTCCCCACCGAAGAACAAGCGGGCTCTTCATTTCGGCCATGCGCGCCGCGATCGCCTGCATGTTCTGATCGTAGTCACCCCTGAGCACCTTGCGCCGCAACTCGTCGGAGCTCAGTCGCCAGTTGACGTCCCAGGACCATGGTTCAACCGTGATCAGCACGTTGCGCTTTCGCTCCATAGCATAGGCATCGGCGAGCTTCAGGCTGTCGAGGTCTACGTCTTCCCATGGCAGGAACAGCGCCTCGGTCACAACACCGGTCTGGTTGGTGAAGTCACCGTGCGGATCATAGGCCCCGAAGCGTATCTGGTCTGGGCGCAGAACCGGCCGTTTGTCGGCAATTGTGTTCATACCTGTTGCCGTCATTGGCGCAACGCCCTGAGCATCCAGCTTGAGTACGGGATACATGCCGGCTGTGAATGCTGCAGCAGCGCCACCTGCGAACAGAAGTTTTCTTCTTGTTATTTGCATGACACTTCTCCCTACTTCGTCGCGGTCATCGCCTGACCATAGGCGGCAACCTGCGCGGTAACGTCGTCCCTTCGAACGAGTTTCGAATATTCGTCAGTGGGGCGCGGAGGGTCGTGACGGAACACATACCACGGGCCTCCCTGTTTGCGTTGATAGATCACCTTGCCGATGCGACCATGGTCGAAACATGTATCGGCCTTGCCCTTGCCAGCACCGCTTTTCCAGGTGGCGCGCATGCAGAGCGTACCTTTTGAATCAACGGTCCATCTGCC
This sequence comes from Agrobacterium tumefaciens, assembly GCA_025559845.1. Lineage (NCBI taxonomy): Bacteria > Pseudomonadati > Pseudomonadota > Alphaproteobacteria > Hyphomicrobiales > Rhizobiaceae > Agrobacterium > Agrobacterium tumefaciens. The sequence continues at coordinate 2,171,876 of CP048470.1, read as the reverse complement.
CTGGCCGATAGATTTCTGGCCTTTTTCTTGCGTTGCGGCGATGAACTTTCGGCCATCGGCAATGAAGCGGCCACCACCGCTGTCCCATTTCCAGGTCTTGTCGAAGTACATGCCAACGACTTCGCTGGTCCGCAGCGGTTTCGGCGTCTTCGTGCCGCCTGCGGCGTGGACAGCGTTTGGCGCGATCACCGCAAGACACAGTACGAAAGCGGAGAATCCGCACTTGCTTATTGTTGTTTTCATCACAGCCTCCTCCTTCTATTGCCCGACACTATTGTCGGCCAGCATAATTTCCTGAATTGCACTTGTTGGTGATGGCGGGGTCGGTTCGGCCTGAGTTTCAAGCCGTTGCGCCATCCCCGGCAGATTGATCTGCAATCTCAATCGAACAGATCTCGCCCCCTCGACACCCGCACCAGCCACAGTGAACCGGGTTTCGGTGAAGGAAACGAAAGATTGTCCGTGAGACAAAGCTTCCAGTCCGCCGATCGCGTGTGGCCGCAGTTCCGCAACACCTGCAGCCACCAGCAGTATTGAACAGGCAGCGGCGACAAATTCGCCCTTCAAGGCGTTTTGCCTCGGCAGACCATTTTCCATGGCGTGCCGGACCAGCAAAAACACGGATAGCCCGGCGTAGATCGCCACATTGATAGCGGCAAAGACGAAGAAGCCCTGCGCCTGACCTTCACGAGGTGCCGCGACCATCGCAGCAAGGGTGATCGCCGCCAGGGCCAGGTAGGGCGCGATCACCCGAATGGGCAGCGGTGGCTTTTCGCCCGTACCTTTCGGTGTGATCCGGAAATCCACGAAACTGCCGCGGATTGTATCGCGGATCGCCGCAATTACGCCCAGCAGCGACCAGGGCCAGCGCAAAAACAGGAAGACCATTGCCTCCCAGCTAAACAGCTTTGCATCATACGGACGGAATGCACCCGTAGAGCGCCAGAAAAATGCAAAGAGGATCATGAACATCGACATAGGCAGAAAATGCGCCAGGAAAGCCGGATATGTTACATTGACCAGCACCCGCCCGCTGATGAGAGCAACAACCGGCAAGGCGAACATCAGGGCCATGAACCCGGAAAACAACGGGTACCAAAGTTGCGAAAAGAGGAATTGAAATTTCAGTTTCCACGGCAGCTTCGATACGTATTGTTTTGAATACTGCAAGAGGATGGTCATCAAACTGCGCGACCACTGAAATTCCTGGACAATAAGGTCCGCGAAAGTCGCAGGTCCATCTCCGTGGGCAATGGCATTGACAGCATGGACGCCACGCCAACCACCGGCATTCATCAAAAGCGTGGTGGAGTGATCTTCGGCAAGCTCCGGCCCCAATCCTCCAACTTCTTTCAATGCTCTGGTGCGAACGGCATAATGAGAGCCGATGCACAATGGCGCCCAGCCATTGTTATAGCCGACCTGAAGAGCGCCATGCAGGCTTGCTTCGGCAAAAAGCCTGCCGCGTGCTGCCCAGCTTTCAGCCGCATTGGCATCACAAATACTGGGGGCCGACACATACCCAACCGCCGCATCGGTGAACGGGCGCATGATCTCAAGCAGATAGGTCGGTTCCGGCACATGGTCGGCATCGAACTGTGCGACAAAGTCGTAACGTTCGTAACCATAGTGATCGTAAAAATAGGCGAGATTGCCTTCCTTGCAGCGTGTGCGGCGAGGCCAGGACTTGCGATGGTATTTGGTAACGCCCTTTCTGCTCGATACGAAAACCCCATGCGCACCACACCATTTCACGGTTTCGGCGCTCGGGTCTTCATCCGCCAGCCAGACATCAAAGTCGACGCCCTTCTGCTCGAGCATCGCCAAAAGCGTCTTCCGTACCACTTGAAACGGCTCGGAGGGCGCCTTGGTAACGACCATGGCAATCCGCCCCAACGGTACAGACAACTCAGGATCGACAACGCGGGCGTTGAGGAAGATGAATATGAAATAGGATGGAAGCAGTGTGACCCAGATCAGCGTCACGGTGACGACTGTATAATAAGGCCACTCCGTCACCATGTCCCTATCGAGCCACCAGCTCCAGAAATAGGCAAGCGTTACCATCCATCCACCAATGCCCAGCCAGTAAGCAGTCCGGTTCCATCCGGTGAAAACCGGAACGGTCAGGGCCCGGGCGACCGCGCGACGCGGGCGGATGTCTGCAGGATCTATGCGCCTTATCATGACAGCACCTCCAGACCGAAGCCCGGACCGGCAGTCCGGATGATGGTGTCGATGTCAGAACGTTTGGGTTCGAAACCCAGCGCTTCCTTTGCCCTCTCGATATCAGCGAACAAGGCGGGCGGATCACCTGCGCGTCTCGCCCCATAATGGATCGGCACCTCCTGTCCCGTGACGCGATGGATCGCCGTGACGATGTCGTTGATCGATGTTCCGTGCCCAGAACCAAGATTGACGCGCAAAGTCTCTCCGCCATCCATGAGGTACTGGACGGCTGCGACATGAGCATCGGCGAGATCGCTGACGTGAATATAGTCACGAATGCAGGTGCCGTCGCTCGTGTCATAGTCGGTCCCGAAAACATCGAGCTGCGGGAGCCGACTCGCTGCTGCCATCAGAGCGCGGGGAATAAGGTGTGTTTCCGGTTCATGGCGTTCGCAAAGTTCACCGTCCGGATCTGCACCCGCAGCGTTGAAGTAACGAAGGGCAACGAACCGCAATCCGTATGCAGCGGCATAGTCGTCCAAGGCCATCTCGAAAATCAGCTTTGTGCGTCCGTAAGGGTTGACCGGTATTTGCGCCATCTCCTCTCGGATAGGAAGCTGCTGCGGCACACCGTAAGTGGCACAGCTCGACGAAAACACCAGTCCGCGAATATCCTGCTCGAGGCAGGCATCCAAAAGTGACAGACTGCCCGCGACATTGTTGTGATAATACTTGCGCGGGTTTTCGACAGACTCGCCGACATAGGCATTGGCGGCACAGTGGATAACGAAAGCCGGGGCAAACTCACGAAACACGGCTTTCAACATGCTTCGGTCGAGGATATCTGCCTCGATCAGTGGTCCCCAGCGAACAGAGTCCGCGTGGCCGGTCGTAAGATTATCATAAGCGATCGGCTTGAAGCCGGATTGCGCCAACGCCTTGCAGATGTGGCTGCCTATAAATCCGGCCCCGCCCGTGACGAGGATGGTGCGGGCCATGTCATACAGCCTCCGCCATCTTCTTGCCGGTCAGCAAGGCATCGAAATAGACAATGGTCCTTTCGAGGCCGACTTCGAGTGGCACGCGTGGCTGCCATCTCAGTTGCTCATTGGCACGCGAGATGTCTGGGCGACGCTGTTGCGGATCGTCGATTGCTGCGGCTAGGTGGACGATCTTCGACCGGGAATTCGTCATGCGGATGACGATATCTGCCAGCTCCCGCACAGGAATTTCCGTGGGATTACCAAGATTGATCGGACCCGTGCAGTCCTTCGACTTCGTCGAAAAGCGCAGGAAGCCATCGATGAGATCATCCACATAGCAGAAAGACCGTGTCTGGCGGCCGTCGCCATAGATGGTGATGTCGTCACCCTTCAAAGCCTGGACGATGAAATTTGAAACCACACGCCCATCGTCCGGACGCATGCGTGGGCCATAGGTGTTGAAGATACGCCCAACCTTGATGTCGACACCATGAAAACGATGATAGTCGAAAAACAGCGTTTCTGCGCTACGCTTGCCCTCGTCATAGCAGGCACGCGGACCTATCGTGTTGACATTGCCGAAGTAGGTCTCCGGCTGTGGATTGACCAAGGGATCGCCGTAGACCTCAGACGTCGAGGACTGTACGACCGTCGCGCCGCAACGGCGGGCAACTTCCAGGACATTTACAGCACCCAGCACATTCGTCAGCAATGTGCCAACTGGATCACGCTGATAGTCTGGCGGTGAAGCCGGCGAAGCAAAATTGAAAATCAGCGAAACATCGATATCATAGGGTTGACGCACGTCGTGCTTGACGAGCAGAAATCGTTTGTTTGATTGCAGATGCTCGACGTTTGCCTCCCGACCGGTGGAAAAATCATCGAGACAGATGACTTCATGGCCTGAGCTCAAAAGGCGCTCGCAAAGATGGGAACCCAGAAAACCGGCGCCACCATTGACGAGAACCCGTTGTCCAGGACGCCAATCGGAATAGATGGTGGCACCGTTATCGTGGTTGTTGGGAACGAAATTACGCATTACACACACTCCTCCCCATGATGAATCAGCGTACTGATTCATCTCGTTTCTTTTTCAAACCTTAGATTGCGTGATATCCCAGAATATAACCCCTCGATTTTTACTTCTTGTGAGGGAATATTTCTCGGCATTCGGTAGAGTTCAACTTTGATGATATGCGGACTGATCGAACCGTCAACGAAATTTTTCCAGAATATTACAATTGATTATTCGAATAACACCTCGATTCCGTCTTTCATTTAATCCTTTTTAACTATGCCTCCATTATGCCTTTCTTATTAAGCAATAGCATGAGCTTACCTCCACCGGTCGGGGTTAAACTGTTCGCCGAATGGCATCAAAAATGCCGCAAGGCAACAGCCGGTAGAGATCTGAAACATGCTGAACTTCAGGGGACAAGCATGATGAATGAAAAGTCTTATTCCCATGCCGGAAAGACGGTGCGCCGTTATCCCGTACTGGCGGCCTGCGCACTGCTTGCGACCGCAATTGGAACAGCTTCGTGTTCACTCGTTGAAGATAACGTTTTCAAGACCGCATCGGCAGATACTTCAACGATCAATGCCAAGGTGGAGCCTGCGAAGAAATCCTACGGTTATCAGAAGTCGGGAAAAGCCAACGTTGTTTTGGTCGCCGATGGCAGCACGGCCCCCAAAACGGCGCGAACAGTCTACTCCGGCTCCTCACCATATATATGCTCTCCGAGCGGTTTCGGGCAAAAGTCACGTTGCTTCCTGCGTCCCTGACGTCGTTTGCCCCTTTGCATCCATTGTTGCACAGGCTTACGGCTTCAGTTCCGCCAGCCACCGCCGGAATTGTTTCCGTCGTCCTTGTTGAAGAATCTTGAAGCGGCCTCCGTCCGGTTTCGCACGTTCATCTTCTTATATATGTTGCGAACGTGAACCTTGACGGTGTTTTCAGACAAGTGAAGCCGATCTGCGATGATCTTGTTCTGCGTTCCCTTGCACAAGAGATCGAGAATTTGAACTTCGCGCGTTGTCAGCGCAGCAACTTCGCTTTTGCTGACTGCGAGTGCGTCCGCACGATTGGCGATCACCGCACTTGATTTAACCCCACCTCCATGCACCGCATGAGAATAAGGTGTCAGCCTGCCAAGGAGAGCTGCGGGAAAGTGTTCCCCGCCCTTCATGAGAAGATCCACAGCCGCCATGAACACATCGAGCCGGAGATTGAGGGGAAGCACGCCATCTATAATCCGCGTGCTCACAAGTTGCTTGAGGTGATCTTCGAATTTTTCGATGGTTTCGACCACCAACGCTATTGGTGCGTCAGGGTGTTTATCCCTCACCTCTTCGAGAACGGCCTGAAGACGGCCACCTGATATGCGATAGGGCAAAACCAGACGGACTTCAGAACCATAGTTGTCGCGAATTTCAGTTGATGAGCCAACGCTCACCACCGCATAAGCGGGGAACTTTTTGCCCAGAGCCTCAGCTAGGCACTCGGAAAATAGATCCGCGTCCGCGATGACCAGAACAGTTCCACTTATTGCCGTGGTTACATTGCTCTGTTTTGCTGCTGCGAAGTTTGACGATCCCATGAACATTAACGCCTCCCTTAAGCTTTAACGCGTGACTTTCTTCTTTTTATTTTGTTTACCTTGCGTGCTCGCCAGTCGGTGAAACCTGGAGACCCCCATCCCCTATAATTTCGTGTCAACTATCATTAATTACCTGTTAATTAGGCTAATACGAAAAGCAGTGTAAATAAATGGCCCAAACGGGTTATTTATTTCAAACAGCGTACAAAATTGGTTACACGGCGATAATAGCGCGCACCGCGCAAGAATTCACCCCACAAATATATTAGAAAAGCCGCATCAAAGGTTTTAGTTTCCTCACAAACAAAACCACAGGTTGATACGATTTTGCATGTGAACATACATATATGTTCCGAAACGGGATATCAGGCGCATACCCGCTAAAATAAACCATAAGAACCAAAAGTCCCCGTTTCCCGGGACATAGGCGCATATATTTTTTGATTTTAAGGAAATTCGAGGCCCTCGATCCGCTTGACGAACACGCGCCGGGAGTAGCTGGCACGTTCAGTTTAGCCCGAATTGATATCTAGGAACCACGCTTTTTCTGGGCCACAGTCTGACCGTCGCCAACGAACAGCGACTGATGAAAAGGCTCTCCGGTACTAACGTGTGTTTGATGCCACCGGTTCCTTTCACCAAAGATGACACTGAAAAAATAAAGAATGCCGCCCGGCTTTTTTGCAAAGCTTGGAACGGATTTGTGCGCCTGAGTTCTGAGTGGTGCACATGCATACAACGACAGAGAACCCCTCAAGGGGCGAATGCCAAACCGCAGATAAACCGTACCGCGTATGTCTGCATAATTGTGCAACAACGGAGTAAGCGCGATAAAAATCCCATTTAAGATGAGAGGGATTTCGAAAGCTGCTCCGAACTTTTTTTCTCGGAGGAACTTGAAATGGGTTACAATCCACAGCCTGCGGGCGACGACATCACCAAAATTGGCGCGCTGTCCGAAGGCTTCGCGAACACGTCGACAAACGACGCCAAGGTTGACGACAGCAATGTCGGCGTGGCCAACGGCGAAAATCGCAACAACGACTATAGCGACAACAGCGACAACAGTGACAACAGCACTGAAACCAAAGTTGATGTTGACGCCAAGATTGATGTTGCAATCGGCAATGGCGACAACCGCGAGAACAGCTACGATAACGACACCAAGACGGTGAACGACAACGACACCACGGTGAAAACCAGCACCGATATCAAGAGCGATTACGACTGGAGCTATGACTCTAAGTCGTACAGCGACAACGACACGAACATCAAGACGACCACGGAAACGGATACCAAAACTTTCTCCTATTCCGATGACGACACGACGACCAAAACCGAAACCACGACTGGTAGCTACAACTCGTCTTCTGCAGACAGCTTCTACAAGTCGGATGACGACTTCGGTAACATCGATCATGTCAAGGACGTCGGCAATCTCGGTGTCGCAGGTGGCGATCTTACCTTCAACCTCGGTGACGACTTCTCCTTCACCCTCAATGTTGACAATATCCTGAACAGCGCGTTGACCGGCGACGGCAACGACACGGGCTTCAGCCTTGTACAGGCCAATCATCTGGCAGACCAGGACAAGGCCTGGGATATCAAGATGGATAATGGCGGCGCCGAAAACCACCTCAGCGCGAACGCTGCTGAAGCTCATGGTGCTGAAGGCGTGGATATGGACGGCAAGGGTTGGGACCTCAAGGCAGGCGACGACGTTTCGGGCACAAGCACCGCAGACGCCTCGGCGATCCTGGCAAACTCCGGCTTCCATCTGGAACTGGTACAGGGCGCCAACATGCTCTCCAACGCAGTTGATGTCACCATCACTGGCGGTAACTCGCATATCTCGGACGTCGGCGAAGACCACTCCTGATATCCATCTCGTCACGAAAGAACTGCACCGGCGGACGCCGGTGCAGTTTGCGGTTTTGACGACCGGGTGCCTGCCATCGAAATTGCGTCTCCACCCATGAGACAGCTAGATGCGCTCGCCCACGGTCCCGACCGCAGCGGTCAGGGAGGGACCCGCCATGCAAATCGACAAAATTTCAGACATGATTGCCCACTTCATCGGTCTTTTTGACATGGAGATGGAAGAGGCGCGTTTGAGGACCAAATACGCCGAGGGCCCTGCAGCGGTGGATATGGACAAGCTGCCGATTTCAGAGGTCCACGCAGTTCCTGACCGGGACTACGACCTGGCTCTTGCCGACTACGATCCCGGCGTCAAGTATCGCTCCGGCCACTATGACCTCGATTACGTGCGCCCCCACTTTGCCCGCATGGTCGAACACGACGTGCAAAAGCTCGCCGATGCGATCCCGGTTGATATCTCAGCGGCACACTTCCGCTTTCCCGGTCGCCTTTCCTTCGATCAAGAACAGGAACTTGTCGTCTATAGCGGTCCCGGATCCGTCATAGCGCATATCTCGCAGATCAACATTCTTCAGGATGACGACTACCTGAACATGACGGGCGGCCCCAATGTGGGCCGCGACACCACATTCGTCACGGAACGAACTGTCGAGTTTTACAACGAAGCATCCGTGTTCACTCCTTTTGCGAATTTCCAGCGCACCGACACCTACGAAGCTCTGCAGTCGCTCGCCAAAACAGCGCATGATTACATCGACAATGCACGCGATAACGATGTGACTTCGCTTGGCACCGGTGCGGACCACGACTTCGTGCTGGCGGGAAACAGCATCAGCGGCACGTACATCAACGGCGAGCTAGTAGACGAAAAGCCGTCTCTCGATGACTGGATGCCTGATCGCGGCATCGCGAAGCCGCCAGAAGAGCCGGAGAAGAGCGACGTTTCGCTTCATCAGGATGACCTGGCAGGCAACAGCCTGGACGTGGCTGCCGGCGCAAACATCGTCGCCAACATCGCAACCGTGATCAACACCGGGGTGATGACGTCGGTAACTGCCGTCATGGGCGATTACCACCAGATCGATGCAATCACCCAAGCCTTTATCTATAGCGATCGGGATACAGTCGCCTCCGTCTTCTCTCACTCCGAGGATCAGGCAGCGACAGCGGCGTTCAACATCGCTGCCTTCGAACGAAGCGTCTATCCAGGAGCCGAAAACACAGCAGACACCAGCCAGGAAACGGGCGCGCCACCGATTTTCCCCACGTCATGGCGTGTCAGTGTTCTGGAAGGAGACGTGTCCTTCGTGCATTGGACTGAGCAATATCAGTTTGTTAGCGACAACGACACGATGACGATTACGACGTCGGGGTCCAGCGTCAGCCTACTGACGGGTGGAAACGCCGCGCTTAACATCGCCAACTTCCTTGGCATCGGCATGCAGTACGATTTGATCATCGTTGGCGGCCATGTGCTGGATATGAACATCATCTCACAGATCGCCGTGCTCTATGACAATGACTGGGTTCGAGCAAACAGCGACGCGCCCGATGGTGCAACCGTTCAATCCGGCAACAATCTCGTCTGGAATGACGCATCGATCCACAATGTTGGCAGTGATGGCCGTTTCGAGACGATGCCCGATTATATTGTCCAGACAGTCAATGCCATCAATGAGCGCGACCCCAACATGCCAGAAGGTCTGGCGCATGATGCTAATTTCGCGGGATACCAGGGTCTCAATGTCCTCTATATCACCGGCAACCTATACGATGTCAGCTTCATCAAGCAGGTCAGTGTTCTCGGAGATTCCGACGATGTGACGCAAGCGGCAGCTAGCGTTCTGCAGAACAATCAGGACGCCACTGTCCATATCGATACCGGCAGCAACGCCGTCGTCAATATTGCGCAGATCATCGATTACGACAGCTTTGGCAACACAACTTATGTTGCTGGCACCGTCTATTCCGACGCGATCCTCATCCAGGGTGGCATTATCGAAAACGATACGTCGCAGCCGCACCCGACCACACAGTTGGCAAACGAGGTCATCGCATTCCTGCACGACGACCCAGCGACAGCGGCCGATGAGTCCGATGGCGTCATCAATGTAGGGCACGACCTCTCATGGTCGAATGCGCATCCCGCTGATGTCATGCAGTCAGTAACCGCCTGAATCGAAACGATAGAGGTGAAAGACGTATTCCGGGAAAAAACGGAAACTCAAAGAAAAAAGCTCAGGGAACCGGGAAAAAATGGATCATCTTTCAAGAAAAACCATTGCCGTGGGTCGGCCGCTGGACCCAGATGCCGACGACAGCAAGCTGACAGAAGCCTGCATTTCGGCAATCAACGATGCGGTTGAAAATCTGCGCCAACTTTCGAGCGCTGAAAAAAATTCCGAAACGCCAGTTCCTGAAACGACATCCACACGTGTTCCACCGACTGAAGCACGAAATATTCCTATAGCCCCTGCACCCATCATCGAACCTCCACCAGCGCCTCAAGTTGAGGAACCGCAGGCAAAGGTCGATGGGACAACTCTCAAAACCACGCCAGACCTGCCTTTCGCTAAAACCATTGACAACAATGACGGTCCGATCCGCGAGAATGAGCGTAGACCGGTTTCCGGCGGTGGTGGAAACGGGAAAGAGCCGGAAGACCGAGGCGGTGGCGGCGGCGGTGGCGGCGATAACCGGAGCGGTTTCCATAAACGCAGTGAACCAGTCAATTTCGCGTTGAGCCTCGCCAAGGGCATCGCTGCGGTACGACGCAACATGGTGATCGTGATGCTGTTCACCGTTGCAATCAACGTACTGTTGCTGGCGATTCCGCTTTATCTTTTCCAGATTTCCGACCGCGTGTTGACGAGCCGTTCGATGGACACGCTTATCATGCTGACCGTCGCCGTTATCGGCGCAGTTCTACTCCAAGCGTTCATGGACGCGGTCCGGCGCTTTATTCTCATGCGCACCGCTGTAGAACTGGAGGTCCAGCTCGGTGCGCCGATCCTGTCGGCTGCGGCCCGCGCCTCACTGCACGGCAGCGGGAAGGATTATCAGACCCTCCAGGACCTGCAGCAACTGCGCGCGTTCCTTACGTCTGGGACCCTGATCGCCTTTCTTGACGCGCCGTTGATGCCGCTCTTCGTTGTGGTCGTCTATCTCGTGCATCCGCATCTTGGCATCATTATCATGGCCTGCTGTGCAGTGCTCTTCTTGATTGCCTGGCTAAACCAGCGCTTTACCGCACGTCCATTTGCTGAAGCCAATGGTTATCTTAGCCGTGCCAATTTCCACCTGGATTCCATGTCGCGCAATTCTCAGATCATCAATGCGCTTGCGATGATCCCGGAAGCTGTGAAGATGTGGGGACGCGAAACGGCCGGTTCCTTAAAGTCGCATGTTGCCGCGCAGGATCGGAACATCATGTTCTCCGGCGTATCCAAGGCCGCCCGCATGATTACGCAGGTGTCATTGCTCGGATGGGGTGCGCACCTTTCGCTTTCTGGCGAACTGACGGGCGGCATGGTGATTGCGGCCTCGATTATATCAGGTCGTGCACTTGCACCAATCGAAGGTGCAATCGAGGGCTGGCACCAGTTCAACAAATCGGCTGCCGCCTACGGTCGCATTAAGCAGCTTCTTCTCAACTCACCGCTCAACTTCCCTCGCCTGCGTCTGCCTAATCCTGAGGGACGGCTTGATGTGGAGCGCGTTCTGTTCGTGCCACCGCCCCAAAAGAAAGTCATCCTAAACGGTATTTCGTTCTCTTTGAAAAAGGGAGAGTCGCTCGCCATCATCGGTAATTCCGGCTCAGGCAAGACGACGCTCGGCAAGATGCTCGTCGGTTCCATCTTGCCGACCTCAGGCAACGTGCGACTTGATCTCATGGATCTTCGCAACTGGGATCAACGCCAATTCGGCGAAAGCATCGGCTACCTGCCTCAGGATGTGCAGCTTTTCCCTGGTACCATCAAAGCCAATATCTGCCGGATGCGTGACGATGTTGAAGACCGGCAGATTTATGAGGCCGCGGTCCTTGCAGACGTCCATGAGTTGATCGCCGGTTTCCCGCAGGGTTATGAAACGGTCGTCGCCGCCGATGGTGCACCGCTGTCCGGTGGTCAGAAACAACGCATCGCGCTTGCTCGCGCCTTTTTTGGCGACCCTAAATTTGTCGTTCTCGACGAACCGAATTCCAACCTTGATACACATGGCGAGCAGGCCCTGGCAAAAGCACTGCTCCACGCCAAAAAACAGGGAATTACTACTGTCACAATCACACAGCGCCCTGCTCTTCTGCAATGCGTCGACAAGATCATGGTACTGAAAGACGGGACTGTCGCCATGTTTGGCGAACGCATGGATGTTCTGAAAGCACTGTCTGGCAATGGCCGCCAGGAAAAACCATCCCAGCAGATCGAGGGTTGAGGATCACCTATGTTCAGGAAGAAAAAAACGATCGTTGAGACAAGAGAACAAGGTCAGATCGAGTGGTACAGCGAAGTACCACGGTCAATACGGTTGCACAGTTCAATTGGCCTTGCCGTGCTTCTCGCCTCGTTCGGCGGCTTCGGCTACTGGGCTGGCACCGCACCGCTAGCCTCGGCGATCATCGCTCAGGGAAGTTTTGTCGCGACCGGCAACAATAAGATTGTCCAGCACCTCGAAGGTGGGATCATCAAAGAAATGCTGGTGAACGAAGGTGAAACTGTCAAGGAAGGCGATGTACTCCTGACCCTCGACAAAACCACTGCACTCGCCAATGAACGCATGCTGCAGTTGCGCCGTCTGCGCCTCGAAACAATCGTCACCCGTCTGCGCGCCGAGGCTCAGGGCGAGAAAACCTTCAAGATCCCCGATATTGTCATGAAGGAAGCGAGCGACCCCGACATCAATGCCATCATCCAAAGCCAGAACGTGGTGTTCCATAGCAAGCAGGTGAAGCTAGAAGAGCAATTGAACCTGATCGACAAAAACATCAGGTCGCTCGAGTTTCGCTATTCGGGATATGATGGTCAGAAGCAGTCCTTTGATCGCCAACTCGCGCTTTTGACCCAAGAACGCGATTCCAAAGAGAGGCTTGCGAAGGATGGTGTTATCAGAAAGACCGATATGCTTGCACTGGAACGTGCCATCGCCGATGCTATGGGCGACATCGCACGGTTGACCGGCGAAATGAACCAAAGCGAGGCGGAAGTAGCCAAGTTCAAGCAGGAAGAGATCATTGCCATCAACGCCAACAAACAGGCGGCACTTGATGCGCTTGAGACCGCCGAAGCCGATCTTGATAGCGTGCGCGAGCAAGTCCGTGAGGCCGCGAAAGTTCTGGAACGCACGGTTATTCGCTCTCCCGTCAATGGCACAGTGATCCGCTCCTACTACCATACACCGGGCGGCGTCATCACCACTGGCAAGCCGATCATGGAGATTTTGCCGGCCCACGTGCCATTGATCCTTGAGGCACAAGTATTGCGTACGTCGATTGATCAGTTGCACGAAGGACAGACCGCAGCAGTCCGCCTTTCAGCTCTCAATCGCCGGACGACACCCGTATTAAATGGCAAGGTCTTTTATGTATCGGCCGACAGTATCGAGGAAAACGCGGGCCTTCAGGTGAAGGATGTTTACATCGTGCGGGTGCAAATTCCCGATGAGGAAATTGCCAAGGTGCATAACTTCCACCCTGTGCCCGGCATGCCCGCCGACGTGCTTATCCAGACTTCCGAACGCACCTTCTTCGAGTATCTGGTCAAACCGGTATCGGACAGCATGTCCCGTGCGTTCAAGGAAAGATAGAAAGTCAGGGAGGGCGCGAATAGGCTCCTGGCAGTGCCGCGACACCCCTCTCTCCGTCCTCCTCGGCCCCAGCCCGAGGAGGACGTTGTTTTTCAAAATGCTTTAAAGACACCTTGGATATACTGTCATTTCCACCAGCGACCGCGTATAATACACATCTAGTTACTGCGAGCATGGGAGACCATAATGGCGGCAATGTCGGATGTATTGCTGATGGTGGGCAGACTGAATTATGTCTGGACCAATACTGAGAGCCTGATGATCTACCTGATCGTCCACCTTCTCAAGGTCGAAAAGGAAGCAGCCATTGTGGTTTTCCTGACGTTGAACACGACACGTGCACGCATGGATCTCATCGAGCGACTGGCAAAACTGCCGTCCACCTCAGCAACGGACCGGAAGACCATCCTCTCCATCATCGCCAGCCTGAAAAAAGAAGCGAAGACCCGCAACAAATATAACCACTGCATCTACTCTTTTGATGAAAAGGGCGAAATTTCCAGTACCCAATTGATGCGACTTGTCGAGGACGACAGCCAGGTCCGTTACGGGAAGGTGGAGCAGATGGACGAAAAGGAAATCGAGCAACTGGAGAAATCGATCGCCGGTATCGTCGCCATAAGCAAGGAGATGTGGACCTTCATCCATGCAAGCCCGCATGTATCAGCGGACTATCTCTAAGCTCGACAACGATGCGCTATTCATCCGTCCGGGTGCAGCAACTCCCCCTGTCCCACTACCTTGGCTGACCGTTCTCCTCCCCGAGGCCGGAATAACGGACAGAGGAAGCGTTGCGAAAGGCTGGCAAACGCGCGCTCCCCTGCACCTTTCTCGCCGGAAGGCTAAGCTTGCCAGCGGCGAAGAACAGCAGGAACGATCCGATCTGGTACGGAAAGATGATATCGATCTCCACGAAGGAGCGCACGACGAACAACGAACAGACCGCAAAAAAGACCAGCCCCTGCGGATCATTCTCCCGCAGCAGAACAGAGCGAAGGTGCCCTAGTAGCGTTCCGTAAAGGACGATACCGAGCAAGAGCATTCCGACAAGACCGTTCTCGACAACAACCTCGATATAGGTGTTGTGAAAGTGAAACCCGCTGCGACCTGTGATGAAGAAGTCATTCCACAAACGCTCGGCATCGGCAAAACCGGCGACCCAGAAGCCCTGATAACCCACACCGAAGATCGGCGCACGGTGCGCAGCCTCGATCCCTTGCTGCCAAAGATAGGTACGTCCCGTGAGAGTGGTATCTTTGCCAAACACACCGAGAATAGCATCGAGAAGACCAAATTGCAGCGATGCGACGACCAGCAATGCACCGAGACCACCAAGTGCGAGGAATATTCCTCTGCGGTTGGCGGGCGAGAGCATACCGAGTGGCAGAAATCCTATAATCAGACCCACGACAGCAGCCGTGGTAATGACCGAGGTTGCGGATTGCGATGCAAGCAAACTGTAGGCGGACAGTAGCCCGGTCACCCCAGCAACCGGCAACCAAATGCCCTTCTGCCTCAGAACGACAACTGACGCGACAGCGAATATGACGCCGAGCGATGCATAAAAACCGAGCTGGTTCTTGGAGGAAAAGGCACCGACGAAGCTGTACGTCCCGTCCAATGCATCAAAGAGATAAATGCCGAACAGCAAAGAATAGAGCAATACGACCGTAATACCGATCAAAGCACCACGCGTCAGCGTCTGGATCGAGATAAGCCGCATGGCAATCAGCGCGCAGACGATATGTGTGAGGTACTGAATAGATGCACGCATCGTCACGGACGCCGCGTCCGACCAAAAGGTCGACAGCATTGCCAGAATACCGAACGCAAATATCCAGAGATAGCGGACATAGTTTCCAAGGACCTGCCGGTAGTTCACCACCACCAGCGGAAACCAGACGCCATAATAGGCCAGGATCGAGATCTGCCCGAAACGCGACGAATAGGCAAAAACGAAGAACGACAGCGCAATTGCCGCCATTCCATAGATTTCGTTCTTCTCAGGATCGATCAGTGCCGATTTGGCAATCCGCATTCGCGCCTCACTGCATCAGGATTTCGGATGCGACCTTGATGACATCGCCCGGCTGCAGCATCGCATTTTCATCGACCTTCAGCTCCTTCGGCTTGCCACCTTCATCACGAACGATGACGTATGTGATGTTGGCGGCTTTGCCCGACGGGTCGAATTTGATCGCCTCTGCGGACTGTGCGAGCGCTTCAGACATGAGCTCACGGCTTGTCGTCAGTTGCAGGTTCAGCTTTTCCAGCTCAGCTTCGGTGTCCTGCAACTCCTTCGAGCGCTGGGCCTCCCAATCGTTGCGCAGGTTGATCTCGTCCTGCGTCGCCTTGTTGATATCCTGCTTGGCACGCAAGGCGGCAGTGTCGATGTCGAGAAGGTTGGATTCCACTTCCGCAGCCCGTTCCTCTGCCGAAATACGGCGTTGCGACAACGCGAGGCCCTGCTCGTTCAGACGGTTCACCCGGTCACGATCCTCATTGGCAAGCTGAAGCTGGCGGTTCTGGGTCTCGGTTTTCTTCTGAAGCGATTCCACTTCGCTTTCGAGAAGATTGCGCAGATCCGTCAACGCCTTCATCTGCAACGTATAGCGTTCGGTGCGCGATTTCATCAGCGCGCCTTCGCTTGCCAGTAGCGCATCGATGTCGGAAATCTTTTCCATCTCTGGGGTTTTTGCGATGGACTCGTCGCCTTTGACCTCCGCAATCAGTCGCGCCTGACGCGCCAGCAGGCGTGCACGCTGGTTGTCGTATACCGCTGCGTCACCGCGCGCGTTAATGAAGTCGCGCGCAAAGCGCTGTCCTGCATCAGAGCGGCGCAGACCACCTGCAAGGCTGACAGCCTTCAAGACGCTGAGGTTTGGTGCGTATGGGTATTCACCCGGTGTCTGGACATCTCCGGCAAGGAAGACCGGACGAAACTGGGCAATCTCGACCGAAGCCGAGGGAAGGTTGCGCAGGGCGAACTTGCTCTGCAGCTGCGCGCCGATCGCCTCGCCAACTTCTGCAGGCGTTTTTCCGCCAACCTCAAGTTGGCCTATGAATGGCAGTGAGAGTGTGCCGGAGGGGCCCACGGAATAGTCGCCGTTGATGACATCCCAGTTGCGGATGCTGCCGTCAGCAGGCTGCCACTCGGCGACACGAATCCGAAGCTTATCGGCCGTCCCGAGCTTGTAGTGGCCCTGCCCCTCCGCCATTGCGGAGAGCGGTGCCGTGAGTGCGACTGAAGCTGCGAGCACAAGTGCGGCAAACGGACGGTTGGTAGCGGCGAAAAAGCCGTTCATCGGGAAACTCCCTGTTTTCGGATCGCCATGCCGGCGATCAACCGATAGGGCGACCGGGCAGAACCGGTCGCTAAAACCCGCCGGAGCGGTCAACATGATTTTCGCCTTCAGATCCGTTCAGCAACGGCAGGACCCGAAACGCATCCTGAAAACCCAAAGGTTTCGAGCAGGATGCGTGGCACAACAAAGAACGGCAACGGCAATAGACTATCGGATTTAGTAGCTTCCGCGAGAAAGGCAGACGGCAGGAATGGTCTTCACGATGATGGAGACATCACGCATCATCGACCAGTTCTGGACATATTGCGTATCGAATGCGACGCGGGTCTTGTAGGAGACGTCGTTACGACCGCTGATCTGCCACAGGCCGGTAAGGCCTGGACGGGTGCTGAGGTAATAGGAAGCGGCAGATTCGTAATAGGTCAGTTCCTCGTCTACGACGGGTCGCGGACCAACGACACTCATTTCGCCACGGATGATATTGATGAGCTGCGGCAGTTCATCAAGGCTGAGCTTGCGCAACACCGTTCCGACCACCGTCACACGGGGATCGTTCTTGAGCTTGCGCGTTGTACGCCATTCCTCGGCAGCTTCTGGATTGGCCGCGAGATACTGACGCATCATGTCATCGCCATTCATCACCATCGTCCTGAATTTCAGGCAATGGAAATAGCGACCGTTATGGCCGATACGGCGGTGTCCATAAAACACCGGGCCGCGATCGGACATTTTCACGAGAGCTGCGATCAAAAGGAAGATCGGGCTGAATATGAGAAGCGCAAGCAAGGCCGACGTTACGTCGAAACTTCGTTTTGCGATCCCCCCGATAGGAAAACTGACATCGAAATCTTCGGAGTTGCTGAGTGCTGAACCAGCCGATCGTGTCGCGGACTTCATAGAGAAAACTCCATTTATGTTTTGCGATGGTCGGTGCCCTAAGGCGCGTCTTTGTCTCCCAAAGGAGATAACAAGTCTGTGTTCGGAATTTGATGCTTTTGAATTTTTTGTAAGGCAGTTTGCGCATCGTCGTCTATGCGATTTCTTGCAACGCCCTACGAACGACTTTTGGGCAGTATTAATGGTTGCATAAAAAAGAAACAAATGTGCTCACTGCCATGACTTCAGAGCATGGCTGGCGCGATATCATGTATACTGCTTTTCTCTTTTCCCGAGTTTTTCTTATATGTTTCTTGTAACTTAATGAACCAAAGCAAAATCCTGCAGAACATCTACAATATAACCGGCGTTTAATTTTTTTTGCATCGCAACATGATTGCGGCAATGCATATAAAATTTGATATATCGGCCGTGCTGATCTCTTGGGAAAATGTTCATCAACCAAGAAAAAGCGATGGAGAAGTTGGAAAGCGGTCGGAAAAGTGGCTCAAATACGGCAAAACTATGTTTTTTGCCACTCAAAATTTCGAGAGAATTCCGCACATTTCAGAGAACTGCGTTTTCGAGAGAGACTGAAACAGGCAATCGAACCGAGTTATGCAGAGAATCGACATTCAGAATGTGGGAGGTGTGCAAGCACTGATAACCTCGCACGGCACCGGCCCGACACAGCGGAAGCGGTGCGGTCGTCGACTTTCAAAATAATAAGCGTCTCCCGGCCCCAATATCCGCCTCTCTTCATCGACCGTCACTTCCAGCCGTCCGGAAAGAATAATGCCCCCCTCCTCGCCATCATGGATCAGCGGCACCTTTCCGGTGTCGGCACCGGGCTGGTAACATTCCTTGAGAATTTGCAGGCTTCGCCCAAAGACATTGTCGCCGACCTGGCGAAAGGAGATTGGCCCCTTACCAATTTCAACGAGTTCGTCTGCTCGATAGAATGCTTTGCGGCTTGTTTCCGGCTCGAAGGCGAAAAACTCGGCAAGGCCGATAGGGATACCATCAAGGATGCGCTTTAGCGCGCCGACCGAAGGGTTGGAGGTGTTCGATTCAATCAGCGAAATGGTTGAATTGGTCACGCCGGCTCGTCGGGCCAACTCGCGCTGGGAGATGTTATGACGCATCCGCAAATGACGAAGCCGTCCGCCGATATCGACTTCCATGACCGTATCCCTGTTTGTATTGTTCGAAATATCGCAAACTCTCTAGCACGCCCATAGCCTTTTCAATAGCTTGGCAGGCGAGAGAAAAGGGCTTGTTCAGACTGAAAAATAGCTTTCAATCGTCGTCAGCGAACAGGAGACCCGCATGGATAACCCGAACCGATCCAATTCCATTTCCCTCGATAGCTACTGGATGCCATTCACCGCCAATCGACAGTTCAAGGCCAATCCGCGCCTTCTGACGAGTGCTGAGGGCATGTACTACACCAGCAATGACGGCCGGCAGGTTCTCGACGGAACAGCAGGTCTTTGGTGCGTCAATGCCGGCCACGGCCGCCAGCAGATTGCAAATGCCGTTAAGCACCAGCTTTCAACGATGGATTATGCCCCTTCCTTCCAGATGGGGCATCCGATAGCGTTTGAGTTTGCAGAAAGGCTGGCGGAAATTGCTCCTGGCCCCGACGGCGCCAAACTCGACCGGGTCTTCTACACCGGCTCAGGCTCGGAATCCGTTGATACAGCTCTGAAGATCGCGATCGCTTACCAGCGCGCCATCGGGCAAGGCACGCGCACACGCCTGATCGGCCGTGAGCGCGGTTACCACGGCGTCGGCTTTGGCGGCATTTCCGTTGGTGGCCTCGTCAACAACCGTCGCGTCTTCCCGCAGATACCGGCAGATCATCTTCGCCACACCCACGATCCGGTCAGGAACAGCTTCATCAAGGGCCAACCCGAACACGGCGCGGATCTGGCAGATGATCTGGAGCGCCTCGTCGGCTTGCATGGCGCGGAAACCATCGCTGCCTGCATCGTCGAGCCGGTCGCCGGATCAACCGGTGTTCTCGTTCCGCCTAAAGGTTATCTGGAGCGCCTGCGGGCCATCTGCGACAAACACGGCATTCTCCTGATCTTCGATGAGGTCATCACTGGTTTCGGCCGCATGGGCACGTCTTTCGCCAGCAATTACTTTGGCGTGACGCCCGATATCGTCACCACAGCCAAGGGATTGACCAATGGCGCGATCCCGATGGGTGCCGTCTTCACCAGCCGCAAAGTCCATGATGCCCTCATGCATGGCCCGGACAACGCCATCGAGCTTTTCCATGGCTATACCTATTCCGGCCATCCTGTCGCCTGCGCAGCCGGCATCGCGACCCTTGATATCTATCGCGACGAGGGCCTGTTTACACGCGCTGCAGAGCTGCAGGACGCTTGGCACGACGCCATCCATTCGTTCAAGGGGCTTCCAAACGTCATCGATATCCGCACCATCGGCTTTATCGCAGGCATCGAACTCCAGTCGCGAGACGGCGCTGCAGGCGCCCGTGCCTACGACGTCTTCGTGGATTGCTTCGAGCGAGGCCTCCTTATCCGCGTTACCGGAGACATCATCGCACTTTCACCACCATTGATTGCGGATAAATCTCACTTCGACGACATCGTCTCGATCCTTGGAGATGCCCTGAAACGGGCCCAGTAAGACCCACATAAAACAAAGGCCGCGCTCCCTGGATGGCAGCGCGGCCTTTGTTGTTTCATGATTTAGATCGTCAGTAAGAGCTGACCGGCTGGGGCAACCCATCGCCCACAACGCCGCCGCCATATTGCGAGACCGGGTAGCTTTCTCCGCTCACGGGAACGCCGGCCGGACCGATCGGCACGCCCTGCTGCGCCGGCGACAGCGACGTCACGACAATCGGCGTACCATCCGGAACACGATTATAGAGATCGATGATATCCTGGTTCAGCAATCGAACGCAGCCGGACGAAACCGACTTTCCGATTGTCCACCATTCCGGTGATCCATGCAGACGATAGATCGTGTCCTTGCCGTCTTTGAAGATGTAAAGTGCGCGCGCACCGAGCGGGTTCTTCAACCCCGGCTCCATCCCGCCATTTCGCGAGCTATAAGGTTCCAGTTCGGGCTGGCGGGCAATCATTTCATCTGGCGGCGTCCAACGTGGCCATTGCCGCTTGTATTGGATCACCCCGCGGCCTGACCACTCGAAACCAGCCCGTCCGAGACCGACGCCATATCGCATAGCCTGATTGTCTTCGTATGTCAGATACAGGAAGTGGTTCGCAACATCGACAACAATTACGCCGGGCCGTTCTCCGGTCGGGTTGGCAACCATCTGCCGCAGAAAACGTCGCGGAATCTTCTGATAGGGAATTTCGGGCAGCGGAAACTGCTCGTCAGGCTTCGGACCGTACATCTGCGCAAACATCGGATCTTCTGCCGGTGGCGCAGGGCGTGCGGTCTCGCGCGCGGTTGTGTTGCAGCCAGCAAGACCGGCCAGCGCCAATCCGCCTGCACCAAGCAAGAAACCCCGCCGGGTTGTCGTCGTGTCGTTCAATTGAAAAACCTCTACGTCATCTTACACTGGCAAAAGGATCTGCCAGCGCCGCCTCTGGGCGACTGATCGGGTACTTCGTGCCAGAAACCTTCGCCGCCATGGACTTGGCGCCACTGGTTTTCAAAATGGCCCGGAAGCTTGGATGCATGCCGCCATCGACATAAGCGTTAACCGGGATGGAAGTTCCCTCGCTCATCGCAGCGGCAAGTTTCTGCTGTTCGTCCGCAAGTTTCGACGCCACAGCCGCATCCGGCTGGTTGACGGTGGGCGGGCACGCCGCCAGCGGATCGGCAGGCTCGCCATCGGCGAACTCACTGTTAAAAACGTAACGACGTCCACAGACCGAAACCTTCGGCTGCCGGCGCGTTACCTCAAAATAATCGTAACCGTCTTTCAGCGTCCGCCAGAACGGCATGTTCGGATCGCTCCGATGTGCTGCCATGTTTTTTGCCGACATCCGGAAGGGATAGGCCTGGACCTGAAAACGATCCTGGCCACCCTGGAGTGCCTTTGCGACAACAGCGTAGATTTCACCAACCTGGGCGTCGGTCATCGCATAACAGCCAGACGAGGAGCAGGCACCGTGAACCATCAGTGCTTCTCCGGTATAACCGAGTGCGGATTCAAGCCTGTTCGGATAACCAAGATTGAAAGAAACGTAATACTGAGAATTCGGGTTCAGCATGCCGGCGGACACATGATAGAAACCCTCGGGCGCCTGACGGTCGCCGGATGCCATTTTGGGCCCAAGTTTTCCTGACCAACGACACATTGGATAGGTCTTAAGAAGCGCGTAGCTGCCTGTCTTGTCGACCTTCCAGACCTCCAGTTCGCTTTCCTGCTTGAAGATCCGAACAAGAACCGGGCTCTCAGGTCGCATGCTTTTGGCCGACATCTGAGCCAACATCTTTGAGGATAGCTTAGGAGGGTCCTTCTTCACGCTCTCGAGCCCCATAGAGGTGCACGCAGCAAGGCCGCCACCGATCGCAACGATCGCGGCCACCCGTAGTCCCGTCTTTACTTTATGCCAAAGGTCCGTTGAAGCGGTCCTCGGCAATACCTTGATTCTCATGACGTCCAGCCTGATTTAGTTGACGCTTAACTAGCGAAGGTGGCCATATAGCGGCAACCATCCGCACGGACAAAGCTTCGTGAATAGCCGTTACCGTTTCATTAATCATAGGGACACAAGGCTGTGAGCAGCAGGAAAGGGGTAATTTCCATCAGCCGCTGACAAGGCTCTCAATTCCGCCTGTCACACGAGCAACAGACGTTAGCAACAGGGTCGCGTGCAGGAATACTCAACGCCTCTTCTGAAAATTCGCGGTTTCCAGCACCTCGCGAACTGAGGTACATCTGGAACGCATCAGAGGAGGCTGCGGATTTTGTGAATTCCGTAAGCACCGACGAGCAAGACGACTGCATATGTGGATGTCGGCTAGCGACATGTGACTACCCTTTCGCCGCCACCGCGATGAATTCAACCAAGACAATCTGGCCGTCCCATTTTACAAAGCGTGCGAAAGGCAAGATGGCATCGCCTCCTGTATGACAATGTAGACAGCACCGCGAGTCACTCTAGATGAACCTCCCGCTCCACGGACTGGAAAAAAGCACCTTTCAACGCGACGCGGTCGATGTTGCTCGTGCCTTGATAGGTGCAGAATTCAGGGTCGGTGGCGTAGGCGGTATTATCGTGGAAACGGAAGCCTACACGCCCGATGACCCGGCATCACACAGCTTCAAGGGTGAAACGCCGCGCAACAAGGCAATGTTCGGTTCTGCTGGTCATCTTTACGTCTACCGTTCCTATGGCATTCACTGGTGTGCGAATGTTGTCTGCGCTCCCGGATCCGCAGTGCTCCTGCGTGCGATCCAACCGAAAACTGGCATTGATATGATGAAACTGCGCCGGGGCACAGATAACGAGAAACTGCTCTGCTCCGGACCGGGCAGGCTTTGTCAGTCGCTGGGGATTACGGCTGAACTCGATGGCGCTCCACTTGATAAATCACCATTCCTGATCAGATTGCCCGGACAACAGGCGTCTTTGGCAATTGGTCGACGGATCGGAATCAGTCGTGCACAGGATTATCCCTGGCGTTTCGGACTTGCCGGATCGAAATTTGTAAGCAAGCGCTTCGACGACACATAAACGAACCGAAACTAAAACCGAACGCCTCACAGGACGCGTGGCGGATCGTCGTTTTCATCCGGGTTTGGGTTAGGTGCCTCATCCGGGAGTCTATCTGGCTCCGGTTCGTCGATGGGAGGAAATTCGGGTTGAGGCGGTACCGGCATCGGCACATCGGGATAAGGTTCGACGGGAACGATCGGCATTGGCCCACCTCCTGTTCTCGATTTATGGACGGCGCTTAACGGATTTGCTTGCCGGTCAATTGCCGGACAGGTCCTTCCGGTCTGTCTGCGCCGTCCATCAAATCATTTCGGACAAAAGGCAAACGGCGTACACGCCCGTGCGTTCCAAACTATTTAGGGAAAATCATATTGCACAGTCAGGCAAAACCGAGAGCACTGCGCGAAACGTCGCGGTCTTCGCGGTAATCACGCTGATGGGCTTCGTGACCTTGCTCACGCGCCGTTGAACGAGAAATCTCGGGCTGAGGCACATTCAGCAGAGCATCGGCATAGGTGCCGGTCGCCTCGACATCATCGATCACGTTTTGCGGTTGCGATTTCAAGAACTCGAACATGCATTACCCTCCTTCGACGCGTCTCCCAAACGCGCTTGCCCTGGTTTTGGTTCAATACGCCGGACATGTTTTGATTATACACAAGACGACCCTTGCGTATAGTGGGCCAACCGCGAACATCTTTCACTGAGCGTTCACAAAATAGAATGGAATCAGTGAACTATCTTCAAAACCTCACGCAGGGCCGACCGATTCCCGTAAGATGAGCTCCACGGGCCAGAGCTCCTGCACCTCGCTCACCGGCCTCCCGCCAATGATCTGCAACAAAAGGTCTGTCACGCGAATACCGGCCATACGCATGGGAGAGCGCGTCGTGGAAAGCGGCGGCATCATGCTCTCGGGAGTAAGGTAGGGGAAAACGTCATCATGGGCGATGACGGAGACATCTTTACCGATGACCAGGCCGAGATGGCTCGCCGCACGATAGACGCCTTGCGCCGTCATCATCGCACCTGCCACGAAGGCCGTTGGGCGTGGCGACTGCTCCAGGAGCGAGCGAGCGAAGCGGAAGGCCGTATCCTCGCTGAATTGCTCGCTCAACATGAAGCGCGGATCAGGCGAAATGCCATGGGTTTCGAGCGCATCAATGAAACCCTGTTCGCGATCCTTCACGAAGGTACGCCCTGTCGGTCCATTGATGAGGGCTATGCGCCTGTGCCCGCGCTCCAGGAAATGGATCGTCGGACGATAGGTTACTTCATAATTGTCGATATCGAGCCACGCATGGGCAAATGGCGTCTTGGAGCGGCCATGAACGATAAACGGTACACCTAACCGATGCAGGAGCGCGATACGTTCGTCTTCGGGGCGAGGTGAATGTACGATGATGCCGTCGACACGGCCGCTCGCGGCCAGACGGCTGAAAATCGCCTGCTCTTCATCGAGATTGTTGTCCACGGTGACGCTGACGAGAATATCCGTTTCTTCCCGCTCCAGCCGGGTCGCCATCCCACCCATAAATTCAGAAAAGAAGTGCCCGCCGCCTGATCGCCCCATCACGACACCGATGGCGCCTGCTCTGCCGGTGGCAAGTCGAACCGCATTCGCATTGGGTCTGTAGCCATATTTGCGCGCAGCCTCGGCCACCCGCTGGCGCGTCTCTTCACGCACCTCCGGATAGCCACCCAGCGCCCTGCTGACGGTGGTGGGAGAAAGACCCACCTTTTCTGCGAATTCCTTGAGCTTCATCTGATTTGCCAGTTTCTCTCTGCATGCGTTGTGGCCGCAGAATTTTCAAGCCGACAAAATTTGAAATCGTTTTCAATTTTCATCACCTGAAACCTTACAGTTGGTCATGTGAATTGGCAAACGCCTAAATTAATCACACTAATTCGCCTGATTTTCCGCCATTAATATAGGGTATTGACAGAAAGGTTCGCTTTTGACAGCCTCTGCACAGTCAAAAGCGCTTTCAATTTTGAGGAAGGTTGGATGCGCAAACGGAGGAGTTTGACAATGAATATTTCAATCAAAACCTTATTGCTGTGCGGTAGCGTCTTGTCTGCCGCGGTTTCCGCACAGGCAGCAGAACTGTCGATTGCGGCTAACTCGACCGGCAAGAATGTCGCGTTTTTCAAGGAACGCATTGCCGCTTTCGAAAAGGAAACCGGCCACAAGGTCAATCTTGTCACCATGCCATCGTCTTCCAGCGAACAGTTCAGCCAGTACCGGCTTTGGCTCGCGGCAGGCAACAAGGACGTGGACGTCTATCAGACAGACGTGGTGTGGGCGCCACAGCTTTCCGACCAGTTTGTCGATCTCTCTGCAGCAACAAAAGACGTGATCGCCGACCACTTCCCATCGATCGTCGCTTCGCAGACTGTTGACGGCAAACTTGTTGCAATGCCGATGTTCACCGATGCTCCAGCACTGTTCTACCGCAAGGATCTGCTCGAAAAATACGGCAAGCAGCCACCGAAAACATGGGTGGAACTCAGCGAGACCGCCAAGGAAATTCAGGAAAAAGAACGCGCCGCCGGTCAGAAGGATCTCTGGGGTTTTGTCTTTCAGGGCAGCGCCTATGAAGGTCTGACCTGTAACGCACTTGAATGGATCGCATCCGCTGGCGGCGGCCATATTATCGAAGCCAACGGCGACATTTCCATCAACAACGAAAAGGCGGCGGCGGCCATCGAAACCGTCAAGGGTTGGGTCGGCTCCATCGCGCCACAGGGCGTTCTCGCCTACAAGGAAGAAGAAGCTCGCGGCGTGTGGCAAACCGGAAATTCCGTCTTCATGCGCAATTGGCCTTATGCTTATGCACTCGGCAATGGCGATGACAGCGCCATCAAGGGCAAGTTCGGCGTAACACCACTACCGGCTGGCGAAGCAGGTGCGGATCCTGCCTCGACACTCGGCGGCTGGAACCTTGCCGTCTCAAAATATTCAGACGATCAGGAAGCCGCGATCCAACTCGTGAAATTCCTGGCATCCAAGGAAACACAGAAGAAGCGTGCGGTTCAGCTTTCCAACATGCCGACGATCGCCTCGCTCTATGATGACAAGGATGTCGCCGAGGCACAGCCTTTCATGCCAACGTGGAAACCGATCTTCCAGACCGCAGTTCCGCGCCCATCGGCTGCTGCAAAGGTAAAGTATAACGAGGTGTCCGCCAAATTCTGGGGTGCCGTTCATAACACGCTGTCCGGCAATGGCTCCGCAGCCGACAATCTCGAGCTCCTCGAGGTCGAGCTGACCGACCTCAAAGGCAACGGCTGGTAATCCGGCTCGCATCTGGAGCGGACTGGACATGTCCGCTTCAGATGCCCCAACCGTGAGACATCCCCATGAATGATATCGCCCTTGAAAGACCGGGTGCAACATCCACCAAAGCATCAGGCTCCGACCTTCAATCGGAACGCCTCCGATCCGCTTGGCTGTTCCTCGCCCCAACGCTTTTCGTCCTTGCCCTCGTCGCCGGCTGGCCGCTTGTACGAACCATCTGGTTCAGCCTGACTGATGCATCACTCACCAATCTTTCCGGCGCACAATTCGTCGGGTTCAAGAATTATCTTTCCTGGATAACGCTTGGCAGCGGCCGCACGGTCTACCGTGGCCTGTTGGCAGACCCAGCTTGGTGGGGCGCTGTTCTTAACACGCTAAAATTCACGATTGTCTCCGTCAGCATAGAAACAGTCCTCGGCCTGGTCGTTGCCCTCGTTCTCAATGCCGAGTTCAAAGGGCGAGGTATTGTCCGCGCTGCAATCCTCGTGCCGTGGGCTATTCCGACCATCGTTTCCGCTCAGATGTGGGCGTGGATGCTGAACGACCAGTTCGGTATCCTCAACGACCTGTTCCTCAATCTCGGCCTGATCTCAAACAAGATCGCCTGGACGGCCAATCCTGATACGGCCATGATTGCGGTCTTGATCGTCGACGTCTGGAAAACGACACCATTCATGGCGCTGCTTATTCTCGCCGGCCTTCAAATGGTGCCCAAGGATATGTACGAGGCCGCCAAGGTCGATGGCATCCATCCGGTTAAGGTCTTCTTCCGAGTCACTCTGCCGATGATCCGGCCCGCTCTGATGGTCGCCGTGATCTTCCGCATGCTGGATGCCCTGCGCGTCTTCGACCTCATCTATATTCTGACGCCAAACAATGCTCAGACCCGCACGATGTCGGTGCTGGCGCGCGAAAACCTGTTCGATTTCGACAAGTTCGCCTACGGCGCTGCAGCATCCACGATGCTGTTCCTGATCATCGCCTCGATCACGGTTGTTTATATGTGGCTCGGGCGCGTCAACACAGATGGAGCGGCGCGATGACCTTTCCCAATATTCTCAAGACGTCAGCCTTCTATGCCCTGGTTGCGGTCATTATCGTCATCTCCGTCTTCCCGTTCTACTACGCCATCCTGACGAGCCTCAAATCCGGAACAGCACTCTTCCAGATCAATTACTGGCCGCGGGACTTCTCCTTTGCCAACTATAGTTTCGTGCTGGGCAACGGGAGTTTCCTGCGCAATCTCGGCAACTCGCTGATGATCGCGTCCTCTGTCGTCGTCGTGTCGCTGTTTCTGGCCGTTACGGCATCCTATGCACTTGCCCGCGTTCGCTTTCGCGGCCGTGCACTTCTGCTTCTGACCATCCTGTCTGTCTCGATGTTTCCGCAGATCGCTGTTCTTGCAGGCCTCTTCGAACTCATCCGTTGGGCCGGTATCTTCAACACACCGTTGGCTCTGATCTTCTCGTACATGATCTTCACCTTGCCCTTTACAGTCTGGGTACTGACAACATTCATGCGCGATCTGCCAATCGAGATCGAGGAAGCGGCCATCGTTGATGGAGCAACGCCCTGGGTCATCATTACACAGGTCTTCATGCCCCTGATGTGGCCTGCTCTTGTGACCACCGGATTGCTTGCCTTCATCGCGGCATGGAACGAGTTCCTTTTCGCGCTCACCTTCACGTCATCGAACGAGCAGCGCACGGTACCCGTGGCGATTGCGCTCCTGTCGGGAGGCTCGCAGTTCGAAATCCCCTGGGGATCGATCATGGCAGCGTCCGTCATTGTCACTGCCCCGCTCGTCGTCCTCGTCCTGATCTTCCAGCGACGCATCATTTCCGGCCTCACCGCCGGTGGCGTCAAAGGCTAGGAGTTTAACCATGACCAAAATCCAACTGCGCGATCTTCGTAAATCTTTCGGGGCCTTCGATGTCATCAAGGGCATCGACATGGATATCCGCTCCGGCGAATTCATGGTCTTCGTTGGACCATCCGGCTGCGGCAAGTCGACATTGTTGCGCCTCATCTGTGGTCTTGAAGAGATATCTGGCGGCACGCTCTCGTTCGATGGCGAGGCAGTCAACCGCCTGCCGCCCGCGAAACGCGGCGTTGCCATGGTCTTTCAATCCTACGCCCTCTACCCGCACATGACCGTGTTCGAAAACATGGCGTTTGGAATGAAGCTGGCGGGTGCGGATAAGGACCAGCGTCGAAAACGCGTTGAAGCAGCTGCTGAAATGCTGCAGCTGACGCCCTATCTCGATCGTCTGCCAAAACAGCTTTCCGGTGGCCAGCGCCAGCGCGTCGCAATCGGTCGCGCCATCGTGCGTGATCCCAAGGTGTTTCTGTTCGATGAGCCGCTGTCCAACCTCGATGCCGCGTTGCGCGTTGCAACCCGGCTCGAAATTGCCAAGCTGCATCGCTCCATGCATGGCACGACAATGATTTACGTCACCCACGACCAGGTGGAGGCCATGACACTCGCGGACCGGATCTGCGTGCTGCGAGATGGTCGTGTCGAGCAGATTGGCACGCCACTCGAGCTATACGAAAACCCGGTCAACACGTTTGTAGCCGGCTTCATCGGCTCACCGAAAATGAATTTCCTGACCGGCAAGTATGCCGACGCAGAAGGCGCAAAAACGATTGGCATACGCCCCGAGCACATTACCATTTCGGCCGGTGAAAATGGCTGGGCCGGTGAGATCGTTCATTCAGAAATGCTGGGGTCGGACAGCTATATCTATGTCGAGATCGGCGCTTCGGAACCCATTGTCGTGCGCGAAGAAGGCGTTTCCAGTCGCAAGACGGGCGAGCGTATCGTCATTGCACCGACCGCAGACAATATCCACCGTTTCGATACCGAGGGGCGCGCGCTCAGCCGCAACCTGAGCCGCGGCGCAGCCTGATCCAATCCATTCGCCGGAAACACCCAAGTACCGGCTATTAGCAAGGAGCATGAAGATGACCATCAACACGGTTGTATGGGGCGAAAACATCCACGAGCACATCAATGAGACGGTGCGTTCGATCTATCCAAACGGCATGCACAACACCATCGCCGACGCGCTGAACACGGTCGACGGCATCAATGCCACGACAGCTACTCTTCAGGAACCCGAACACGGCCTATCGCCGGATCGCCTCGACAAGACCGATGTTCTTGTGTGGTGGGGCCACAAGGATCATGGCGCTGTTCAGGACGAAATTGTCGAACGTGTCGCGAAACGGGTTTGGGAAGGGATGGGCCTCATCGTGCTGCATTCCGGTCACTTCTCAAAACCGTTCAAGCGGCTGATGGGCACCCCCTGCGCCTTGAAGTGGCGCGAGGCAGGTGAACGCGAGCGGTTGTGGACAATCAATCCCCGCCATCCGATTGCCGCAGGCCTTCCAGAGCACTTCGAACTTGAAAACGAAGAAATGTATGGCGAACAGTTCTCCGTGCCGGAGCCGCTCGAAACCGTCTTCATCTCCTGGTTCCAGGGCGGTGAAGTGTTCCGTTCGGGTCTCACCTGGCGTCGCGGCGCTGGCAACATCTTCTATTTCCGTCCCGGCCACGAGACCTACCCGACCTATCACGATGCGAACGTACAGAAGGTCATCAGCAATTCGGTGAAATGGGCTTATAATCCGGCCGGTGCACTGACGAGCATTCACAACGCCCCCAACGTCCCAGTCGAACAGGCGCTGGAACCGATTGAAGAACGCGGTCCCAAGCTGCACAAGGCAGGCGAAGCAGGTTACAGGTAATCAGCCATGAGACTTCTTATTCTCGGAACTGGCGGCATGGCCAATAACCATGCCACGTATTTCTCTGAAATCCCCGGCGTCGAACTGGTCGCAGCCGTGGATGTGGATGACGTGATTGTGCGAGCCTTCGCGGCTCGCCACAATATTCCGCTTACCTTCACATCGCTTGACGATGCGATTGCGTGGGGTGAATTCGATGCGGCGGCAAACGTCACACCCGACAGCATCCACCATCCGACCAGCCTCAAGCTTTTGGCAGCCGGCAAACACGTCTTTTGCGAAAAGCCGTTGGCGGAAAACTACGCCAAAGCCGCTGAAATGGCCGATGCGGCGGAAAAAGCCGGCCTCGTCGCAATGGTCAATCTCACATACCGCAATGTCGCCCCATTGCAGGCGGCACGGCAGATGGTGCTTTCGGGCCAGATCGGCAAGGTGCGGCACCTTGAGGCCTCCTATCTCCAGAGCTGGCTGGTTTCCAAAGCGTGGGGCGACTGGATGACGGAGAGCAAATGGCTGTGGCGGCTTTCGACCAAACATGGCTCCAACGGCGTTCTTGGCGATGTTGGCATTCATATTCTCGACTTCGCATCCTACGGCGCCGGCAGCGATGTGGAGCGGATTTTCACGCGTCTGAAAACCTTCGACAAATATGAAGGCAACAAGATCGGGGTCTACGACCTCGATGCCAATGACAGCTTCACCATGACTGCGGAGCTGGAAAATGGCGCGATGGGCGTCATTCATGCCAGCCGCTGGGCAACCGGCCACCTGAATGAACTTCGTCTGCGAGTCCACGGCGACAAGGGCGCGATCGAAGTCATTCATACGCCGGAATATTCCAGCCTGCGAACCTGCCTTGGAGAGGATGTCGAGAAGGCGATCTGGACGACTGTCGAGGTCGATCCAGTGTCGACAAACTACGAAAAGTTCGCAAAGGCAGTGATGGACGGCGGCCCGGCTGACCCGAATTTCCGCCATGCAGCGAATTTGCAAAAGGTTCTCGACCTTTCCATCATTGCAGATCGAGAACGCCGGGAGCTAGCCGTTTCGGCATAGGTTGTGAACGGGTGGCGAAGCGACATCGCCACCTCGATCGCTCCCATGCGATAAGACGACCGTTTAATGAAAGTGATGAGGGGGAGAGCGGCGATTTTATTGCTCGTCTCACCCCCTCATTCTGCTGCCTCTACCTCCTCACCAAAAGGGAGAAGGTACGTGGCGCTGCTCACACGCCCCTTTTGTTTCCCCACAAAAGCACATGGAGCTGCGGCAACACGCGGGCTGCAAACCAACGATCGGCCGAGACCTTGTCCACCAGCCACAACATTCGGTCCATCACACCATCGATATCGACGCGAGCGTTGTCATCGTCAGGTGGTGGTGGGGTGTGGTTACCAGGTTGCAGATAGATTGGGAGATGCGGAAAGCGGGCGGCGGCATCTTTCGCATAAGCGTAATCCGCATCATCGAAAACAACGATCTTCAAAGCCAGCTGTGGATGCTTACCGGCTGCGACGAGACATTGCTCAAATGCATTCCAGTCCGTTTCCATACCGCTCGAAGGCGGCTTGGGACTGAGCACCAGATAGTCGAGAGCACCGAACCAGTTCTTCGCGACACTGCCTTGCGTTTCTAGCGCGAAACGATACCCGTCCGCATGTCCCCTCGTAAGGAGTTCTGCGAACGGTTGAATGGCCGGATTGCCGCCAGAAAGCGAGACCGTCAGGGGTACACCGCCAGAAAGCCGTCTCACCTCGCACCAGATCGCGTCAACCGACATGGGCGCCCACGTATCGCGATACTCGCTATCAACGGCATGCAGCGTATCGCACCAGGAGCAGCGATAATCGCAGCCACCGGTGCGAACAAATACGGTCGGCACACCAATCAGCAAGCCCTCGCCCTGTATCGTTGGGCCGAAGATTTCACTGATGCGGATCGTCGTTTCCTTGGTCGCGGTTTTCGTGGCGGCCAGGCTCATGGCCGGTATTCCGCCCATGTCTTTGCTGTCTCACTGACGCGTACGGCACTGGTTTCCGGCAGCCGCTCCTTGCACCATTCGTAAAAGTGCTTTGCCAGACATTCTGCTGTTACGCGGTCGTGACCCAACACATCGTTCAGGTGACGATGGTCAAAATGATCGTCGATATAATGCTTTAGCGGAGAAAGCTCGTGATAGTCCCGAACAAAGCCGTGCTCATTTAGCTCCGCACCGGCAAGCTCAACCTCCACGACGTAGTTGTGCCCGTGAAGACGCGCGCATTGATGTTCGGCAGGGAGGCTTTTGAGCTGATGTGATGCCGAGAAATGAAACTCCTTGGTGATACGAAACACTATCGCACCTCCTGAGCCGCATAAGCATGCGTTGCCGACACCCAAAAATCAGGGTCTTCGTAATCGGTCGGATCAGTTACGCCGGCCAGATGAAATGCCTCACGCCGCTCGACACAGGTGCCACACCGACCGCAGTGTCGAAGCCCTCCCTTGTAACAGGACCAGGTCTCGCCGAACGGCGTGCCGTATTTCGTTCCATCCGTCACGATCGCAGCCTTCGAGACCGTCACGTATGGTGCGAAAAGCTCGACGCTGGCATAACCTTCCAGCGCATGCGCCTGCATGGCATTGAAGCTGTCAATGAAGCCGGGACGACAATCGGGATAGATAAAGTGGTCGCCGCCGTGAACGGCAATGGCCACAGCATCGGCATGCTGAGCTGCAGCTAGCCCGAAGGCAATGGTCAGCATGATCGCATTGCGGTTCGGCACGACGGTTGAACGCATGGTTTCTTCGGCATAGTGACCGTCCGGCACGTCCACGTCATCGGTCAGTGCCGAACCAGTCAGATGCGCCCCGATGGTGCGAATGTCGATGATGTGATGCGGAACGCGAAGACGCCCCGCACAGGCGGCCGCGAAGTCCAGTTCCTTTTTGTGCCTTTGACCATAGTCGAAGGACACGAGAGCAATGAGTTCGTGTTCCGCGGCAATCTTATGCGCAAGCGAAACAGAGTCCAATCCGCCTGAGCAGATGACGATAGTCTTCATAATTTGAGATCCCTTGTTTTGACCGGGTGGGCTGCGACCGGATAACGGCGCGGCTTTTAGCGCAAAGCGTCCGTCAAGGGAAGTCTTTTCGGCTATGTCGGTTGCATCACGATTTTTCTGTATCGCAGCAACAACTCGAAACAATCGGGACATAGGGCGGCAACGGACCCGATCTAGAACAAGCTCAACATGATGAACGAAGGGGTCGGACCGAATGAAGGCGGCTGACATTTTGATGAGTTTGGCCGGCGATCTGACAACCGTCGGCGTAGCAGCGCTCATGGCGCTTTCTGGCAGCCTTTATGTCGCACTGACGATCCACGGCCTCGTGAGCGTGTCAGATCGTGACTAGTGCACTCGCTACCAAGCGCCAGCGTGTCGGCAAGAATCTCGGCCTCGTCATTCTTGTGGCATTGGCGGCTATTGTCGCAGCGGTTGGGGTCGCACCCGTCGTGTTCCTCATTTGGCTGCTTAAAACAATCCCACACTGGCTGGGTCTGTAGCAGCCACACAAAAAGCAACGACCGCCGGATCGCCGCCCGATCCTGAAACGGTCGCTTGCGGCAAGGCCCGGCTCGCTGGCAGTGCGCCGGGCCTTTTTCGTTCCTCATAACTCGATTGTAAGAGCGGCGTTCTTGCCTGGCAGACTTTAAGACGTCAAGCGGCAAAGTTGCCCTCGCCGCCTGTCTTCGACTTAGCGCAGCAGTGCCTGGGCCTCCTCGATACCAAGTGCGGCAGGCTGCGTGCATGTCGTTGACATTTCGATGAAACGTCCCTCCTCGCCAGACCTGAGGATTGACGTCATGACATCGATCCCATGCAATGAACGGTCGAGCGAGCAACGGGCATCGCGTCCCTCGATCAGCGCCTGCGCCATATCGGCGAGACCAGCAGTGCGGTAGTTGGCACGCGGGCCGTTCGGACTTTCCTGATTGGAGACGCCAAAGGGGTGCGCCCAGTTCTCAAGCGGCTGTATATCCTTGTCGCGACCGCTGGCCTCAACAATACCGCCAAAGAAATTCGGGTCGGGCACATAAATCGAGCCCTCGGTACCGTAAAGCTCCATATTCGCGTGACGGTGTGACCAGACATCCCAACTCGCCGAAAGCGTGATGGTTGCGCCATTCACGAATTCCAGCAGGGCATGGATATTGGTCGGCGTCTCAACCGGGATGACCTGACCGTTCAGCGGTTGGCTGGTGACGGTACGAGTTGGATTGGCCATCGTCGTCAAGGCGCCAACACGTTTTACCGGACCAATCAAATTGATGAGGTTGGCGATGTAGTAAGGACCGAGATCGAGGATCGGCCCACCACCCTTCAGAAAAAAGAAACCCGGATTGGGATGCCACATTTCCATACCGGGGCTCATGACGTGGCAGGTGCCGGAGGTAATGCGCCCAACCTTGCCCTCATCGACGTACTTGCGGGCGAGCTGGTGCGCGCCGCCAAGGAAAGTATCCGGTGCGCAACCGACGGAGAGCTTCTTCTCTCTCGCGATACGGCGAAGCTCTTCTCCTTCTTCCATCGAAAGAACCAGTGGTTTTTCCGAATAGACGTGCTTGCCTGCTTCCAGCGCGGCTTTTGAAACGGAGAAATGCGCAGCGGGAATGGTGAGGTTCACCACCACGTCGATCTCGCTGTTGGAAAGCAGTTCCTCTATGGACTGTGCCTTCACACCATATTCTTCCGCTTTCAATTCGGCGGCATTCCGGTTGAGGTCAGCGCAAGCCAGCACCTTCAGGCCCTTGAAGAGCGGTGCCAGTGAAAAATAGGTGGTAGAGATATTGCCGCATCCGATGATGCCGACGCCAAGTTCTCTGGCCATGTTGGTTACTCCAAAAGAATGGTCATCAGTAGGATTTGAAAGAAGCGATCGAACGGCTGATCAGTCGATCGATATCTTTGGGATTATCGTGTTCAACGACGAAGTTTTGCGTGGCACTTTTGCTCTTCAGGGCATCAATCAAGCCCTTCCAATCCAGCGTACCATGACCGACATCCGCCCAGCCATCTTCATCGGTATTTTCACCCTTGGGAGCGATATCCTTGACGTGAACAGCGGTGATCCGTTTTCCGTAGCTTTCAATCCAGGAAAACGGATCGGCGTCACCACGCACGATCCAGGCGATATCTGCTTCCCACTTGAGGTCAGGACCACCAGCAAGAATCTGTTCCTGCGGCGTGGAACCGTCTGTGAGCGTCTTGAACTCGAAATCGTGGTTGTGCCATCCAAACGTAAGCCCCGCATCAACGAAAGGCTTTCCGACCTCCTGCAAGCGCTTACCAAACGCGAACCATCCAGCCGCGTCGGCCGGCCGCTGGTCCGGCATCAGGTAGGGGCAATAGATTGCCTCCACACCGAGAACCTTTGCGATGTTGAGAGCTTTTTTGGGATCGCCTTCCAAGAGGTCCAGACCAAAATGTCCTGTTGGCATCGAAAGACCATTCGCGTCTAGTTCCTCGCGAAGTGCTTTCAGATCCGCCTCATCCAGTGAGGCGTACATGGCACCGTATCCCTCCACCTGTTTGTAACCAGCCTCAGCCAATTTCTTGAATATATTTGAAAAAGGTAAAAAGTTACGAGCGCTGTAAAGCTGGAAGCCAAGTTCAGTCATTGTCTCCTCCATGAGATGTTTGTCTTGGGACTATGGGATTGGTGAGGATTTGTTTCGTCAGAGCCGCTCTTCACTTTCGGCGTCAAACAGCGAGGCCATCGCCATGTCGAAGGCCAGGCGTACTTTGGTGCCGGGAGAAAAACGCCTGTGGCCGCCAACGCGTACTGACAGCGTGTGCCCGGCGTGTTTGAGCCAGATGAGGTTGTCTGCTCCCATCGGCTCCTCGATATCGACCACCGCGTCGTGCACTTCACCACCGGTGATATCGGCGTCCACGCGCACGTGCTCTGGACGGACGCCGAGGACAACTGCGCTGCCTGGAACAAGCGGCTGTTCGGCCGTGTAGCCATCCAGCGAAAAACTCACGCCATTGGTAACAAAAACAGTCTTTCCGTCTTTCTCGGCCAGCTCGCCGCGAAGAAAGTTCATCGAGGGCGAACCGATGAAACCCGCCACGAAAAGGTTTCTTGGTTTGTTGTAGATCGTGACCGGATCGGCGAGTTGCTGGATGACGCCGCTTTTCATGATCGCGATTCGATCTGCCAGCGTGAGCGCCTCGATCTGATCGTGAGTGACGTAGATCATGGTGTTCTTCAGCGACTGATGCAGACGCTTGATTTCAACACGCAGTTCCGAGCGAAGCTTGGCATCAAGATTGGAGAGCGGCTCATCGAACAGAAACACATCGACATCGCGCACGAGAGCCCGGCCGATTGCAACACGTTGGCGTTGCCCTCCGGAAAGCTCGGCCGGCTTGCGCTTCAGGAGGGGCTCAATCTGCAAGATGCCCGCCGCACGCGCGACGCGCCGGTCGATCTCCTCTTTTGGTACCTTGGCGACCTGCAAACCGAATGACAGATTTTTTTCAACCGTCATCTGGGGATAAAGCGCATAGGACTGGAAAACCATTCCGATACCGCGATCCTTTGGTTCCTCCCATGTAACGTTACGGTCCTTGATGAAAATCTGTCCGTCCGTCGGCTCCAGAAGTCCCGCTATGCAATTGAGCAATGTCGATTTTCCGCAGCCTGAAGAGCCCAGAAGCACAAGGAACTCGCCGTCATAGATGTCGAGATTGAGGTCTTTCAACACGCTGACTGCGCCGAAGGACAGGGAAAGATCGCGAATGGAAACGCTTTTGTTCATATGCTCAACCTTTGACTGCGCCGGCGGCAATACCGCGGACAAAAAGCCGGCCGGAAAGGAAATAGACGATCAGGGGAACTGCTCCGGTCAGGAGTGTGGCCGCCATGTTGACGTTGTATTCCTTCACGCCCTGCACGGAGTTGACGATGTTATTGAGCTGCACGGTCATCGGGTAATATTCAGGCCTGGTAAAGACGACCCCGAACAGGAAGTCGTTCCAGATACCCGTCACCTGCAGGATCATCGCCACTACGAAAATAGGCAATGACATTGGCAGCATGATGCGGAAATAGATCTGCCAGAAATTCGCACCGTCTATGCGCGCCGCCTTGAACAACTCCTCCGGTAATGACGCAAAGTAGTTTCGAAACAGCAACGTCAAGATCGGCATGCCGAAGATCGTGTGTACGATGACGAGGCCGGTCAAAGTGCCATAAACACCGAGTTCCCGCAGGACGATAACAATCGGATAGATCATCACCTGGTAAGGGATGAACGCGCCGATGATGAGAATGGAAAAGAACAGTTCCGAACCCTTGAACTTCCAGTTTGCCATCGCGTAACCGCTGACAGAGGCGATGACGATGGACACCACCACAGACGGAACAAGAATGCGTACGGAGTTCCAGAAGCCACGCGATAGCCCATCACAGTTCAAGCCGGTGCAGGCATTTGCCCAGGCTTTGACCCAGGGTTCAAACGTGATCTCCACAGGTGGAGCAAAGATGTTGCCAATGCGTATTTCCGGCATGCCCTTCAGGGACGTGACGACCATTACATAAAGCGGCAAGAGGTAATAAGCGGCGGCGACGAAGAGTGTGCCATAGAGGATGATATTACGGCGCGAGAGCCTCTTTCTCGGTTTTTTTCCCCGAGGCCCGGACAGTTGTTTTGCGACCGGGTCGACGCCTGCGGCAACCGTGTTCAATGTGCTGATATTAGCCACGTTTTTTGCCTCCAAATTCAAGGTAGGCCCACGGAATGATGATGATAGCCACCGTCAAAAGCATCATGGTCGAGGCGGCAAAGCCCTGCCCGAGGTTCTGCGCCTGGAACATGTAGTCGTAGACGTATTTCGCGGGCACCTCAGACGCGATGCCTGGCCCCCCGCTCGTCTGCGCCACGACCAGATCGTAGACCTTGACGATGCCACTGGCGATAATGACAAGCGTCGTGATGAAAACCGGCCGCATCATGGGAATGATGATCTGGATATAGGTTCTCCACATGGGAATGCCGTCGACGCGTGCAGCCTTCCAGATGTCCTCATCGATGCCACGAAGACCAGCGAGCATGAGGCACATCACCAGCCCCGTCCCCTGCCACAAGGCGGCAATCAAGATGCCGTAAATGACAATCTGGGAGTTGTAGAGGGGATCGAAGGTGAAGCTTTCCCAGCCGAGTGATCGGACCACCGACTGAATGCCAAATTCTGGGTTCAACAGCCACTGCCATACCAGGCCCGTCACAATGAACGACAGTGCGAAGGGATAGAGGAAGATGGTTCGGAATGTGTTTTCGAAGCGGATTTTCTGGTCCATCAGTGCGGCGAGGACAAATCCGATCACCAGGCTGAAAATCAGCGAAAGAATGCCGTAGATCGCAAGGTTCTGGATGGACACAATCCACCGCGGCGCCGCCCACAGGCGTTCATACTGTTCAAAACCGATGAATGTCGCGCGCGGCAGCAGTTTCGAATTGGTGAAGGAGTAAACGACTGTCCAGATCGTTCCGCCAAGGAAGATCACGACAGCCGTCAGGATCATGGGAATGGAGGCAATCTTCGAATTAAGATTGCGAAAAAGCTGGTTGGGGCGGCCGGAATGCGCTTGACCCGCCATGGTTCTCTCCTCCTCGAACACGACAGCGCTGCACATTCCATGGAACATACGAAAAGCGCCGTAACAGCTTGAATTCATGCGCATTGTGTAAACGGTTACATTCACAGGACAAAAGCGGCATGAGCGTTCCATCGCGGAGGGCAGGAAACCTGCCCGCTCGCGTGTCGCCCTGCTTAGCGCGAACGAGCGCCATCGGCAGGGTGGGAGTTACGGGGGCAGGTAAGCCAACCCCCGCGCCAGCGGTATCGATCAGTCCGCCGAACCGATGATGTCAGCAAAACGCTTTTGCGCATCCTCGGCGGTCATGGATGAACTCGCAAAGAATTCCGCCATCAGATCTTCCTTCTGTTTCTGCGTGTCGGCAGAAATCAGCTGGTCGGTACTGGTGAGAGCGTTGCCCTTGGCGAGAATAGCAAGTCCCTTTTTCATGCAGTCGTTGGCCGCATTAAGGTCCACGTCGCCGCGTATCGGCAGTGATCCTTTTTTCAGATTGAAGGCGACCTGTGTCTTCGGATCAACGATGACTTCGGCCAGAACATCCTGGGCCTTTGATTTCGCTTCATCCTTCAACACCGGGAAGTAGAAGGCATCGCCGCCTGTCGTCAGATATTCGTTGAGCCCGAGACCAGGAAGGCAGCTATAGTCTGTACCGGCTTTTTGATTGGCAAGCTGGAATTCCCCCTGCGCCCAGTCACCCATGACCTGGCCGCCGGCTTTTCCGGTAATGACCATGTTGGTAGCCTGGTTCCAGTCTTGAACGTTCGTGCCTTTGGCCATATCGCGCGCTTCAACGGCTGCGGCGAAAATCTTGGCCATCTCTGGACCTGCCGCTGCTTCTGAATCCTTGTCAGCATAGACTTTCTGGTAGAGATCCTTTCCACCAATCGAGATCGTCAAAGTGTCGAACAAACCGTTCGCCTGCCACGCCTGACCGCCGAGTGCCAGCGGCTGTATGCCGGCCTTTTTCAGCGCGGGCGCCGCTGCGACGAACTCTGTCCAGTTCTTTGGAACTTCGACGCCGGCCTTCTTGAAGGCTTCGTTGGAAAGCCACAGCCATTGCCACGAATGGATATTCACAGGCGCGCAGTAGATCTTGCCGTCGATGGTGCAGCTATCGAGCAAGCTTGCGGGCTTGATGACGTCTTTCCACTTCCCCTTTTCAGCAACATCTGTCAGATCGCGCATCAACCCTGCTTGAACAAGTTCCTCTGCCTGGCGGCCATGATTGAATTGCGTGGCGCCCATCGGGTCACCGCCGGTGATACGGCTGATCATGATCGGACGAGCCGTGCCGCCGGAACCGGCGATGGCACCGTCCACCCACTTGTTGCCGGTTGCATCAAAAGCTTTGGCGAGTTCGGCAACCGCAGCGGCCTCACCGCCCGATGTCCACCAATGGGTTACTTCCAAATCGGTAGCACCGGCCATCCCGGCCGGAATCATAACACTGGCCGCAAAAGCCATAGAAATTGCACGCATGCGCATGAGTCTCCTCCCTCACTGAAACGTTGCAGTGAAAACGTATGCGAAGATTTTTGAATGTGCAACAGCCTAAAAGACGAATCTGGCCACGGCAGCGAGAGATGCCACAAGCAACTGATAATAATAAGTTATTTTACGCATTCACGGCTTTGCAATCCCGAAATCAGATCTAATCCTTTATCGGCCTCGAAGGCCCCGGCCTCCAAGGCATGCGGTCCTCGCCCTTGGGCGAGGATCGAAATTTTCAGGAATTTCACCGATCCCCGTGTAGGGCCTCACGACGCCTGATCGCACCCGTTTCGCTGCTGGGCTGCTAACCATCAGGGGCGTCTGTAATCGTCCTCGATGCGAACGACGTCGTCTTCACCGATATAGGCGCCAGTCTGGATTTCGATCAGTTCAAGTGGGATCTGACCCTCATTGGCAAGGCGGTGAGGCTGGCCGATCGGAATGTACACCGACTCGTTTTCGGTCAGCAGCTTCGTTTCTTCGCCAATCGTTACCGTTGCAGTGCCCTTGACCACAATCCAGTGTTCGGAGCGATGATAGTGCTTCTGGAACGAAATGCGGTGGCCCGGCTCAACCTTGATATGCCCGACGCGGTAACGCTGGCCGACATCCATGTGCTCCAGCGATCCCCAAGGGCGATGCACGCGCTTGTGCGTCTGAGTGCGGGGGGCGTGACCGCTATCCTTTAGCGTTTCCACCAGCCCTTTCACATCCTGCACCTTGTTTTTCGGCACGACCAGGACCGCATCCTTGGTTGCCACCACCACAAGATCCTTGGCACCGACGACTGTGGTCAGAAGACTTGTGGAGTGGATGAGGCAGCCCTCGGAATCGATGAAGACACCGTCGCCTTCCACGGCGTTGCCATTGTCGCGTTTGTCGGCGATTTCCCAGATCGCGTCCCAGCTCCCGATATCCGACCAGCGGAAATGGCCGTGCACGACCGCCATATGTTGGGTCTTCTCGATCACAGCATAGTCAATCGAGTTTTTCGGAGATGCCTCGAAGCTTTCCTGATGAAGGCGCACGAAACCGAGATCGCTCTCATGCTGATCGACGGCTTTGGTCACCGCGGCCAGGATTTCCGGCGCGTAGGTCTTGAGTTCGGCAATCATCACATCGGAGCGGAACAGGAAGTTGCCGGAGTTCCACAGATACCCTTTTTCGAGGTAAGAGATCGCGGTCCTCACATCGGGTTTTTCAACAAAAGCATCAACGGCGCTCAGATCCTTTTCGCCGTCAATCGCTTCACCCGGCTTGATGTAGCCATATGAGGTTCTAGGCTCGGTTGGCACAAGCCCGAATACGACGATAGAACCCTGATCGGCTGCCTTGGCACCGAGTTTGACAGCGTCGGAAAACTTGTCGGCATCCAGCACCACATGGTCAGCGGCCAGTGCCAGAACCAGAGAGCCTGGCTCGCGCCGCTCAGCAAGGACAGCGGCAGCGGCCATTGCGGCAGCACTGTCACGACGCGCAGGCTCGAGCACCACAGTCGCCGACAGCCCAATTTCTTCTGCCTGACGACGGGCAAAAAAACGGAAATCCTCATTGGTGACAACCAGCGGGCCCGCGTACAATGCGGGGTCGGATACGCGCTGCAAGGTCTGCTGATAGGTGGAAAGATCACCGACCAACGGCTGGAACTGTTTTGGCAACTGATCGCGTGACACTGGCCAAAGCCGCGAACCCGCTCCCCCTGCTAGAAGAACCGGCGTGATCTTTCGTACCTGTGATGTCACAATTTTACCTTTCCGTATGCCAAATCGATTTCCCGGCGGGCCGGAGAATATACAGTTCCTGAAATATCGCCATCATCCGTTTACGGGCAGGCCAGCACAAGCTCATAAATAAGGCTTGTGAAAGCATGGTGAACGGCGGCGACATTCCCAGATATGAGGTCGACCCTTTCTGCGAACGCGGCATGTTCCGCGTGGTTCCATTTTTCTCGGCCATTCAAAATCCGTGGATGCCAGCTCAAAAAAGAAAAACCCCGGATCAAAAGATCCGGGGTTTGTTTCTCTCGTCGGCCAGCCGATCAATTCGGCAAAGCGTATGCGATCACATAGTCACCACGATCCGGTGACTGGCGGGCACCACCTGCCGAAATCACGACATACTGCTTGCCGGTTTTCGGAGACTTGTAGCTCATTGGACCGCCCTGG
This sequence comes from Agrobacterium tumefaciens, assembly GCA_025559845.1. Taxonomy (NCBI): domain Bacteria; kingdom Pseudomonadati; phylum Pseudomonadota; class Alphaproteobacteria; order Hyphomicrobiales; family Rhizobiaceae; genus Agrobacterium; species Agrobacterium tumefaciens. The sequence goes on along the minus strand of CP048470.1, from coordinate 2,129,223 downwards.
CTACCGACCGGAAGGCGTGCCTTCCAGACTTCCTTGCCAGTAGCAGTATCGAAAGCCCGCAGATAATAGTCCTGCGTACCGGCGATAAAGACCAGGCCGCCCTGGGTCGCCAATGTGCCGCCGAGGGTTGGCATGCCGATCGGGAGCGGAAGACCCATCTTGATGCCGAACGGACCAGTGTCTTCGACTGTGCCGACGGGAACCTGCCACTTGATCTTCTGCGTTTTCATGTCGATGGCAGTCATCGTACCATATGGCGGAGCCTGGCATGGGATGCCGAGCGCCGAGAGGAACCGGTTCTTGTCAACCGCGTAAGGCGTACCCTTCATTGGCACAAGGCCCATGCCGGTGTTGACGCTTTCGCCGCCACTTGCAGTGACGTTGCTCGGTGCGGCTTCCTTCATCTGAATCCAAAGACCAAGGCGCATATCGTTCACGAAGATCGTATTCGTGGTCGGATCAGTCGAAAGTCCGCCCCAGTTCATACCGCCGAGCGAACCCGGGAAGCTGAGCGACACATCGGTGCCTGGAGCCGTATAGAGCCCTTCATAACGCATGCCCTTGAAGGCAATGCGGCAAAGAAGCTGATCGAACGGTGTAGCGCCCCACATGTCGGCTTCAGTGAGCGTCTGCGCACCAATTTGCGGCATACCGACGGAACGCGGCTGGGTCGGCGAATAAGGCTCATTGGGGATGTTTGCCGCCTTGACCGGCACATTATCGACTTGGGTCAAAGGTTGACCCGTAGCACGGTCCAGCACGTAGAGCTGACCCGCCTTTGTCCCGAAGACAAGAGCCGGAACCGTGGTCCCGTCTGCCTTCGGAAAATCGATGAAGCTCGGTTGCATCGGCACATCGAAGTCCCAGAGATCATTATGAACCGTCTGGTAGACCCACTTTTCACGGCCGGTGGTGGCATCAAGTGCTAGCATGGACGCGCCATATTTATGGTCGAGCGGGGTGCGTGTCGCGCCGTAAAGATCGACCGATGGGCTGCCGACCGGCATGTAGACAGTGTTCATGTCCGGATCGTAGGACATCGCTGCCCAGACGTTAGGAGTGGAACGCGTGTATGTCTGGCCGGGAGGCGGCAGAAGCGTGATATCAGGATTGCCTGGATCGAAAGCCCAGCGCAACTGCCCAGTTATGACATCGAACCCGCGCATGACACCACCAGGCATATCCACCTGAACGTTGTCGGCGATACGCCCGCCGACGACGACCGTTGTGCCGGCAAGCGTTGGAGCCGACGTCAACACATATTGCGGATCGGGCGCATCACCAAGACCAATCGTCAGATCAACACGGCCATTCGTACCGAAATCGGGGCAATATGCACCCGTGTCGGCATCCAGCGCGATCAGTTCTGCATTGATGGTGTTCATCAAAATGCGGCGCTGGCAAAGTGCACCGTCGGCAACGACAGCAGGTGTAACAGGCGTAGAGCCTGGCGCAGTTGGCTGCTTGAGCGGCTGTGTGGCATCGAAATAGGCAAGGCCGCGGCAACGCATCCAGACGGATGATTTCGCGTTGATTTCGGTCTTCCACTTTTCAGTGCCGGTGTCTGCGTCGAGAGCGATGACATTGTTATGGGGAGTGCACAGGAACACCGTGTCGCCCACCTGCAGCGGGGTCTGCTGATCTTCTGCCCCGTTCGCACCGGGGCTGATCGGTGTGTCACCGGTGTGATAGGTCCAGGCAACCTCCAGATTCTTGATATTGTCGCGCGTGATGTCATCAAGCGCCACGAACCGGCTACCACCTGCAGTATTACCGTAATGCTCCCAGTTCTTCTGCTCTGTCGCAGGCGAGACCGGCGTCAGCGCGGCGGCTTCACCGCTGAAACTGACGGTCGGGTGAGCGACAAACATACCGGCGAAACCCGCACCTGAGACAAGTGCCATGACCGCGGCCACCGCAAACGAAACACCGTAGGCCGGTGTTTTGCCGACCGCACGACGCAGTAGCGGAAAGGATGCCGCAACAACCGCCGCTCCGACGCCAATCGCCAGAAGGCGAGAGATCAGAGGCCAGAAATCGAGACCGACTTCCCAGATTGCCCAGATGACCGTCAGAACGACGGTAAGACCAAACAGTAACGCTCCAGCAGGCTTGCGCAGGATCACGAGCAAGCCGGAAATGACGAGCGCAACGCCCGCGATGACGAAGTAGAGGCTGCCGCCGAGAGTGGCAAGCTTGCCTCCTCCGACAGCAAAGAACAGGCCCGCCAGAAGAATGACGGCCCCGAGCACAAACAGCCACAATCTGGCTGGAAGTGACGTGGAGACTTGTGGATGGCTCATTGATTTAATGTCCAGTTTTTGAGGGCTGCCTGTAAGGCGACGCCCGATAATAGTTCAATGTCCCGCACAACAGGGACAGTCGGCCCCGATGGGACGACAAAGACGGCATAATGGCGGTATTGCTGAACGCGGAGGTTTGGGTAGGAGGAAATCCGTAGTGAACTTCATGGTTGACCATTCAATGCAAAACCCCACGACGACCCTGGCGGGCAGCCGCAAGCGCTAGAACAAATCCTCCCGGTTTCAATCGCGGTGCAGCCCCGATGGGCAAGTGCGATCAAAACTCTGGTCGCGGTATAACGTCGCGTGCGACACTATGACAATGCACGATGCAAGCAAGTTTGATAAGCTAACCTTATATCATAATATCAAAAAATACGTAGGCTTTTCAGCGATGGATACGCGTCAACTCACGATTTTCGTGGAAGCCGCCCGAACAAGGAATTTCCGGGCAGCAGCCGCCCAGCTTGGTATCGCGCAGCCCGCCGTCACCCAAAGGATCAGGCAACTCGAAGAAAGCCTGGGTTTCCCACTGTTTCGCCGGATCAATCGCGGCGTCGAACTGACACCTGCTGGGCAAGCCATGCTCGTTGAGGCGGAAGAAATACTCGCCCGCACCAAAGTGGCTCAAGAGAAGGCGGACCAGATCAGACGCGGTGAATTCGGAATTGTGCGGATCGGTTTCGGCACCAGCGTCATGGCCGATCAGAAACTGCCTGCTCTGATCGCAAAATTCATCGGTGCGAACGTGAGCACCAAGCTGGAACTCATGCCGGGCACCACCATGGATCAACTCATCAAGGATGTCGCGACCCGCCAGACAGACGTCGCATTTGTGAGGGCGCCATTACCGCAGCTACCGCAGACCTTGCGCGCAGTTGCGTTCGATGGATCAAGGCTTTGTGTTGCGCTCAGCGAACGACATGAACTGGCATCTCGGCGTACCTTGTCGATCGAGGAAATCTGCCAGGAAAAACTTCTGTTACCTGTCGATGAGACAGGTGTCGGTCTCAGCCACAGTGCGCTTTCGCTCTTCATTGACAGGGGGCTAGAACCAGATATCGGCATGCGGATTGCAAATGTGAACACCATTCTCGCGCTCGTTGAAGCAGGCGCTGGCATCGCCATCCTCCCGGAAAAGACCGTCCGCGCCACAAGGGGCGTGACCGGTGTTCCTTTCACCAATCTGGACACTGTTTCGGAAAGCGTCATTCTCGTCAGGCGTGGCGTTCCGGGAAAGCACTTGCAATCTTTTCTCAGCATGGCGCGGGATATGTGAATTGCCAACTTGTCGACTTAATCGATTGAATCGCACGGAAAAATCGTCCTCGACACTTTTGCTGCAGTGAACAACATTCAAGACTTGGCAGGCGTGCAAAAAATACAATAACAACTGCAAACATTTTGAACGATTGACAGAAAGCAAGCACCTCTCATGTCCGACACGACGAAGCCAGCAAGCAACAGAACATCGGTCACCGATCAGGAAGCACTGGATTTCCATGCAATCGGCAGACCGGGCAAACTGGAGATCACTCCCACCAAGCCAATGGCAACCCAGCGTGACCTTTCGTTGGCCTATTCGCCTGGTGTTGCCGTCCCCGTCAAAGCGATCGCCGAAAACCCCGCAACCGCCTATGACTATACGACGCGCGGCAACATGGTTGCAGTCATTTCAAACGGCACGGCTATCCTCGGTCTAGGCAACCTCGGCGCATTGGCTTCCAAGCCTGTCATGGAGGGCAAATCAGTTCTGTTCAAGCGGTTCGCCGACGTCGATTCCATCGACCTTGAGGTCGACACCGAAAACGCCGACGAATTCATCAACTGTGTGCGTTATCTCGGCCCGTCCTTTGGAGGGATCAACCTCGAAGATATCAAGGCACCGGAATGTTTCATCATTGAAAGCCGTCTGCGCGA